>JAUYOW010000152.1 GCA_030697825.1 Gemmatimonadales bacterium
CATCCCCGCCTCGATGAATCCGGGCGCCACAGCATTCACAGTGATGCCGCGCGAGGCCACCTCGCGCGCCACCGCTTTCGTCAGCCCGATGAGCCCCGCCTTGGCCGCGGCGTAATTGGCCTGCCCGGCGGTGCCGATCTGCCCGGCCACCGAGGTGATGTTGATGATGCGGCCGCCGCGCCGCCGTACGAACTCTCGCAGCACGGCCTTGGTGCAATAGAATGCACCGGACAGATTGGTACTGATGACGGTCTCCCAGTCCTCCTCCTTCATGCGCAGCACTAGCGTGTCGCGGGTAATCCCGGCGTTGTTCACGAGCACGTGCACCCCGCCGAACGCCGTGGTGGCGGATTCGACCAGGCGCTGCGCCTGATCGGGAACGCTCAGGTCCGCCTGGACCGACTGGGCGCGCCCGCCCTGCCCTCGGATGGCATCGACGACGGCCTCCGCGGCATCGCGGTTCGATCCATAGTGGACGATCACCGCCGCGTCTTCCGCCGCCAGCGCGGTCGCGATTGCCCGGCCGAGCGCGCCCGAGGCGCCCGTGACAATGGCGACCCGGCCGTCAAGCCTGCCCATGGGAGCCCGCCTCTGCCACGAGGTGTGACAGCGTCGCATCCAGCGTGGCGCGGTCTTCCACGCGCATCACCCGCACGTCCTGCGCGGTCTTTCGGATGAGGCCGGAGAGCGTGGACCCGGGGCCGATCTCCACAAACGTTTGCACGCCCATATTCACCATGGTCCGCACGGAATCGTCCCACCGCACCGGGCTCGCCACCTGCGCGATCAGCAGGCGGCGGATCTCCTGCGGGGACGAGACGGGTTGGGCTGTGACGTTGCTGACCACCGGGACCGCGGACTCACGTAGCGCGACCTTTTCGAGGAGCGGCGCCAGACGTTCCGCCGCCGGGCGCATGAGACTCGTATGGAATGGCGCGCTCACCGGCAACAGCACCGCCCGCCGCGCTCCCGCGGCTTTGGCCAGCGTGATGGCCTCCTGAACGGCGTTCTCATCGCCTGCGATG
>JAUYOW010000153.1 GCA_030697825.1 Gemmatimonadales bacterium
GTCCGCGGGGCGGTGTGGATCGCGGCGCTCGTCCCGTCGTCGCTCATGGCTCAGGCGGATAGGCAGCCGCAGCGCACCGTGTCGGGGGTGCACTTCCGGGGCAATCACGCCCTCGCCGCCGACACGCTCGCCATCTCCATCGCGACCACCGGATCGAGCTGGCTCGCCGGGTTAGCCCCACTCCGATTCTTGCACCTCGGCCAGCGTCGCACGTTCGACGAGCTCGAGTTCCGGCGCGACGTGGTGCGGCTCCAGCTCCTCTACCGCCTGCACGGCTACTTCGAGGCGCGGGTGGACACCGTGGTTCGGCGGGGCGGCCAGAGCGTGTCGGTGACCTTCCGGATCCAGGAAGGCCCGCCCGTCATTGTGGACACGATCGCCATCGGCGGCGCGGACAGCATCGTGCCGGCGGACCGGCTCCGGCACTCGCTGCCGCTGGCGGTCGGCCGGCCGTTCGACCGCTACCTCTTCGTGACCTCGGCCGACTCTCTGGTGATGGCGATGCGGAACCGCGGGTACCCGTTCGCCGAGGTGTACCGGAGCTACAGCGTGGACAACACCACCCGGCTCGCGCGGGTGGGCTACGACGTCGTGCCCGGCCCCCGCGCCCGGGTGGGCGAGATCGCCATCGCGGGGGCGCAGGGCGTGAGCCGTCGCACGGTGCGCCGATCGCTCGCCGTGCGGGAGGGCGACGTCTCGAACCAGGACGCGCTCTTCGACTCCCAGCGGAGCCTCTACCAGACCGACCTCTTCCGTTACGTCAGCGTGGGTGTCGCGGCGGAATCCACGGTGGCGGGATCGGACTCCCTGGTGCGAGTCCAGGTGCAGGTGCAGGAGGGGCCGCGCACGCGGTTCCGCACCGGCGTGGGCTACGGCACGATCGACTGCTTCCGGGCCCAGGCCACGTTGGCGCAGAACAACTTCCTGGGCGGCACGCGGCGCCTCGAGCTGGCGGGCAAGGTGTCCAAGCTGGGTTTCGCGCACCCTACGGCATTGGGGAGCCGGAACGTCGTCTGCCCGGAACTGGCGAAGGACATCTCGGGGAACAGCCGTTTCTCCGACACGCTGAACTATCTCGCGTCCATCACGCTGACGCAGCCGGCGCTCTTCGCCCGCCGCAACGCGATCTCGATCACCGCGTTCGCGGAGCGGCGGTCGGAGTTCAAGGCGTTCGAACGGATCGGGGTGGGCGGATCGGTGTCGCTCGGCTTCGGCGTCGGCCGGGACCTGCCCGTCACCCTCACCTACCGCCTCGCGTACGGGCGAACCCGCGCCGCCGACGCCACGTTCTGCGTGTTCTTCGACCGCTGTGAGCAGTCGGCCATCACGCAGCTCTCCGACAACCGACGCCAGGCGGCGCTGGGCGTGTCGGTCCTGGGGAAACGAACCGACAACCCCGTCGATCCGTCGCGCGGGCACGTGACCTCGCTCGAGGCGGCCTATGCGGGAGCCGCGATCGGGTCGCAGTATGCGTTCGCGAAGATCGTCGGCGAGGCCGCCCTGTACCGGCGGCTGTCGCGCGACTGGGTCGCGGCGTTCCGGGTCCGCGCCGGAATCGTGCTATCGGGGCTTTCGACCGTGCCGGGCGGCGCGATCCGCTTCGTGCCGCCGGAGGAGCGCTTTTATCTTGGCGGCCCGTCCTCGGTGCGCGGGTTCGGCCGCAACGAGATGGGGCCGGTGGTCTACGTGGCGGACCGCGCCGACACGAGCTTGACGGCCGGCACGATCACGTACCCCGGGCTCCGGACCTCGTCGCTGGGGAGCAACGCGATCGCGCTGGCTAACCTCGAGCTGCGCTTCCCCTCGCCGCTCCTGTCCAGCCGGTTCCGTCTGGCTGCGTTCGTGGACGCCGGCCAGCTGTGGGACCAGACGACCGGCGGGCTGATCCCCAGCGGGTGGCGCGCGACGCCCGGCCTCGGCCTGCGCGTCGCCACGCCGCTGGGACCCATGCGCTTCGACGCGGCGTACAACGGGTATGACCGCCAGGTTGGACCGCTCTACATCGTGAACAAGACCGCCGGGACGCTCGATCTCGAGAAGTCGAACTTCCGGGGGCCCGCGCGCGGCGCGTCGTTCCTGGGGCGCCTCCAGTTCCATTTCAGCGTGGGCCAGGCCTTCTGATGCGGCGCGCGCTGCTGATCGGCGGTGGTGCCGCGGCGGCCCTCGCCCTCGTAGGCGCGGGGCTCGTGGCGCTGCTGCTCGCTTCCGCGCCCGGGCATGCCTTCGTACGCGACCACGCGGTGCGCGCCCTGGAGGGGAGCATCGACGGGCGCGTGACGGTCGGGTCGCTGAGCGGCTCGCTCTGGCGTCTCGTGGACCTCTCCGACGTCACCCTCGCGACCCCCGACGGCCGGCCGGTGATCCGCGCGGCACGAGTGCGCGTGCGCTACGGTTTGCTCGAACTCCTGCGGCGCCGGTACGTCCTGCACCGCGTCGAGCTGATCCGGCCCACGATCGTGCTCGAGCAGGCGCCCGATGGCACGTGGAACTACCGGCGGCTGTTCCGCCTCGACCGGCCGCGGCGGGGCCCCGCCGGCCGCCGTCCGCTCGTCGAGCTGGTGGACGCGCGCGTGATGGATGGCACGGTGGTGCTCGAGCCGAAGGCGGATGCGCATGGTGTCCGGGCCGAACGGCAAATCCTCGGCGTCCAGCTCGACCTGCGCCGGCTGCGCGTATCGCACCCCGACTCCACGGCGATCGTGGCGTCGGTGAGCCGGTTGGCGCTGCGGTCCACCGAACCGCGGGTCCAGGTCGTCAAGGCGGATGGTGACGTGACCGTGGACGGCGACAGCGCGCGCTTCGACTTCGATCACTTCGAGCTGGCGAGCACCCGCGGCTCCGCGGCGGGCCGAGTGCGGTGGGGCGGCGGGCGGGTGAGCTACGATATCGCGCTGCACGCGCGCCGGCTGAGCTTCGCCGACGTGGCATGGCTCGATGCGCGGATGCCGCGCACCGGCGGGGGCAGGGTCGTGCTGCGCGCGCACGCGCTCCCGGGCGGCGCGGCGGAGTTCGACGTTCGCGAGCTGGAGGTTACGAGCGGGCGCAGCGCGGTGTCGGGGACGCTGCGCGTGTACGTTGGCGCGCGGGGCGGCGTCCGGATCGGCGCGATGGACCTGGCCCTCGCGCCGCTCGACCTCGACGTCCTCCGGCCGCTGGTGGACACGCTGCCGGTGCGCGGCCTGGTCAGCGGCCGGCTCCGCGGCTCGGGCACGCCGGGCGACCTCGCCGTGGACGCGAGCCTGGCGTTCACCGACGAGGCCGTGGCCGGCCATCCCACTAACACCATCGCCGGCCGGGGGCACCTCGTGCTGGGCGGCGCGGAGGGCCTGATCTTCCGCGGGTTCGCGGTGTCGCGCAGCGACCTGGACTTCAGCACGATCCGGCGCTTCGCGCCCTCGTTCTCGATACTCGGGCGCCTGGGCGCCACGGGCGGACTCGACGGTCCGTGGAGGGACGCTACGTTCCGCGGCACGCTCACGCATTCGATGGCCGCGCTGCCGACGTCGATCCTGCGGGGCACCCTTCGCCTGGGGTTGCGGGACACGGTGCGGGTGGACGCGGACCTCGTCGCCGACTCGCTTTCCTTCGATCTGCTCGCGGCCTCGTACCCGTGGATCCCGCTCAAGGGTCTGGTGGCCGGGCCGATCGCGCTACACGGGCCGGTGACCGCGCTCGAGTTCGACGCCGCGCTCTCGGGTTCCGTCGGCCGATGGGGGGCGCGGGGCACCGTGGGAGGGCGCGACTCGGCCGTCACGGTGCGTGCCGAGGGCACGGTGGACTCGGTGGACCTCGGGCGGCACTTCGCCTCGGCGCCGCCGACGGTGCTGTCGGGGCGGTGGTCGGTGGACCTCACGGTGCCGACGGCGGACACGACCCAGGCGACGACCGGGCGCGTGCGCGTGGCGCTCGACACGAGCCGGGTGGCCGGCCTTGGGGTGCGGCGCGCCCGGCTGGTCCTGGCGCTGACGCCGGACCACTTCGCCGTGGACACGGCGTTGCTGGTGTACGAAGGGGGCGACGCCGAGGTGTCGGGCGCGCTCGGGCGCGCGGGCCGCCCGCCGGCGCAGCTCACCTTCGCGTTCCGCTCGGACACGCTCGCGCGGTTCGTGCTGCTGGTGCAGTGGCTCAAGAGCGCGTCGCGCGATACGGTGGGCGAGGTGGCGCTCGAGGGGCGCGGTAGCGCGACGGGGCGGCTGGTCGGCACCACGGCCGAGTGGGAGGCCGACGGCTCGCTTGAGGTCGAGAGCGTGCGGTACGGCTCGTTCGCGGCGCGTCTGCTCCGGATGAACGGCGGCGCGGCGTACGGGGCGCAGGGCTGGGGCGCGCTCGATCTGCGCGTGGCGGCGGAGTCGCTTGCGGTCCATGGCTACGCCTACGAGTTGGTCGACATCGTGGCCGCGGGGCCGCTGGACAGTCTCGGCCTCAAGGTCGAGGCGGGCTTCCGGCTGGGCTCGTCCCTGCGCGCGGAGCTCGTGCTGCGCGCGGAATCGCTCGGCGTCGAGGCGCGGCTGGACTCGCTGATGCTCGCCCTGCCAGAGCGGACCTGGCGGCTCGCGGCGCCTTCGGTCATCGCCGCGACGAGGGACTCTCTCACCATCGATTCACTGGAGCTGCGGGCGGAGGGGGCCGGCGGCCGGGTGTGGGCTGCGGGGAGCCTTCCCCGCGCCGCCGTCGGCGATTTCGCCCTCTTCGCCGACGGCGTGCCGCTGGTGGACGCGTATGCGCTCGCCCAGCGCGACACGGCCGGCACGGGCGGCAGCCTCTCGCTCACGGTCCACGTGGCGGGATCGGCCGCGAGCCCCATGATGGACATGCAGTTCGCGCTCGACGACGGCCGCTTCGGAGAGTTCCGGGCTCCGCGGGTCGAGGTGCTCGGCCGCTACGCGGACCGGCGGCTGTGGCTCAAGGCCGGCCTCTGGCGCGAGGGAGTGAGGGTGGTCAGCGCCAACGGGTCGCTCCCGCTGGACCTAGCCTTCACCCCGGTCGCGAGCCGGCAGCTCTCTGACTCGCTCGAGATCCGCATCCGTTCCGACTCGGTGGACCTCTCCGTGGTGGACGCTCTCACCTCGCTCGTTTCCAACGTGGCCGGGCAGGTATCGGCGGACGTGACGATCGGCGGGACATGGGAGGAGCCTCAGCTCACCGGCACGATCGACGTGCGCGACGGCGCTGTCACCGTGCCTGCCGTCGGCGCGCGGTACACCGACATTGACGCCAGGCTCGCGCTCGGCGACAACCGGATCCGGGTGACCGAGGCGCGGCTTCGCAGCGGCGGCACGCTGAACGTCTCCGGCGAGGTGCGCTTCGAGTCGCTGACCAAGCCGGTGCTCGACCTCACCCTCAAGCCGCGCGGGTTCGCGGCGTTCAACATCCGCGACTTCGGCGCCTTGACCGGGAGCGGCGATCTCCGGCTGCGCGGTCCCGCGCTCGGCGCGACGCTGAGCGGCAGCCTCACGGTGGACAACGGCTTCCTCGCCTTCGCAAACCTGGTCGAGAAGCGGATCGTGAACCTCGACGACCCGGAGTTCCGGGCGATCGTGGACTCCAACCTGGCGCTCGCCGCGGACCTCGCGCCGCCGGTGCAGAGCGTCTTCCTCGACAGCCTGCGCATCGAGGGCCTCACCGTGGCGATGGGGCCGGACGTGTGGCTGCGCTCGCACGAGGCCAACATCCAGCTCTCGGGCGAGTTCCAGGTCGCCAAGGCCGTGGAGGACGGGCTCCCACGCTACCGGCTGGACGGCACGCTGAACGCGGTGCGCGGCACCTACCGGCTCACACTCCCCGCCACCTCCAAGGAGTTCCAGGTGACCCGCGGCACGGTGCGGTTCTTCGGGACGCCGGACCTCAACCCCGAGCTGGACATCGCGGCGCAGCACACCCTGCGCACGTTGCAGGGCGGACAGCTCGTGGTCCGGGCGATCATCGGCGGGACGCTCCTGGTGCCGCGGCTCACGCTGGAGAGCGACCAGCGGCCGCCGCTTTCCGAAACCGAGCTGGTGTCGTATCTGTTGTTCGGCCGCCCCTCGGCCGACCTGGTGCAATCGGGGTCGGGCACCCGCAACCAGGTGGAGATCCTCAAGGGCACGGTGGCGAGCCTCGCCGCCGGCGAGCTGGAGCAGACGCTGGTGGGCGGCTTGGGGCTGCCACTCGACTACCTGGCCATCCGCCCTGCGGGGATGCCGGGCGACGTGCTCGGCCTGGGCGCGACCCGCGTCGAGGCCGGTACGCAGATCGGCGAGCGGACGTTCCTCATCCTCAATGCGGGCCTCTGCGAGGTGCGGCGCGGCGCCACGTCGCAGATCCTGGGCGCGAGCGTCGAATACCGGCTCTCCCAGCGGTTCAGGTTCGAGGCCAGCATCGAGCCGTTGCGGGAGTGCCGGGTGACCGGCGCCACGACACTGCAGTCATCCCGATACCAGATCGGAGTGGACCTCTTCTTCCAGCCGGGCCAGCGTTGACGCGAGCGGTCATCATCACCAACCCGGCCGCGGGGCGCTCGGCGGAGGCGGACCTCGCGCTCGTCCGGCGCCGGCTCACTGAGGTCGGCGTAGTGGTGGACGTCGCGACGACCGGCGGACGTGGTGACGCCGAGCGCCTGGCGCGCGAGGCCGTGTCCGACGGCGCCGAATTGCTGATCGCGCACGGCGGCGACGGCACGGTGATGGAGGTCGCCGGCGTGCTGGTGGGTACGGAGCGGCCGATCGGAATCCTGCCCGCGGGGACCGGCAACCTGCTGGCGGGGAACCTGGGCATGCGCCGATCCGCCCAGGCGGCGGTGGACGTGATCCTCGCGGGGAAGACGCGCGCCATTGACGTCGGCAGGATGGAGAGCACGACCGGCGCGCGGTACTTCGCGGTCGCCGCGGGCGTGGGCTTCGACGCCCAGCTGATGCACCAGACGGCACAGCACCATAAGCGTACCTTCGGCGTCGGCGCGTACGTGGCGACCGCGGTAGGTCTCGCCACCGCGATCACGCGCGCCACGGTCCGCATTGAGACGGACCAGACGGTATTCGAGGGGCAGGCGGCCATCGTGCTGGTCGCGAACTGCCGCGACCTGATCACGGGCGTGTTCCAGCTCCATCCCGCCATCGAGCCGGACGACGGTTTCCTGGACGTGGCCGTGCTCGACGCGGCTACCCTGCCCGGCGCCGCGCGGGTCGCGTGGCGGCTGTTCACGCGGCGTCCGCAGTCGGACCCCGGCATCACGTTCCTCAGGGCACGGACGGTGCGCGTCGTGGCCGACCCGGTTCTCCCCGCGCAGGCCGACGGGGACGCCGCGGGCCATTCGCCGATCGCGATCGAGATCCTTCCGCGCGCGCTCAGGGTGCTCGCCCCGACCCATGACTGACGCCTGGCCGCTGCCCACCGCCGAGGGTACATTCGCCTCGATGACCACTCCGCTGGCCACGAAACGGGTCTTGGTGGTGGATGACGAGCGGGCGATCGCCGCGGCGGTGGTTCGCCGCCTCGAGCGCGCGGGCGCGTCGTGCGTCATGGCGCATTCGGGGACGGAAGGGCTCGAGCAGATGACCGCCGAGCGGTTCGACCTCGTGATCACCGACGTCGCGATGCCCGGCAAGACCGGGTTCGATCTCCTCGACGAGGCGCAGAAGCTGGCCGAGCCGCCGGCGGTCATCGTGCTCGTGTCGCCCGGGGACGGGGCGGGTGTGTCGGAGGCGCTGAGGCGCGGCGCCGACGCCTGCGTGATGAAGCCGCTCGACGCCGAGCAGGTGGCTCACGAGGCGTCGCTGGCCTTGGAGCTGCGCGGCATGCGGCAGGTGGTGCAGGCGATCGGCGTGACGCGCGCCGCGGGACCGGTGCTGGTGGTCCTGGGCGAGATCGTGAACGCGTTCGAGAAGGCGGACCCCTACCGGGCCGGATACTCGAACCGCACCGGGCGGGTGGCCGTTGCTATCGCGGTGCCGCTCGGTCTCGACCCCGACCGGCTGGCCCTCGCCGCGCGCGTGCACGATGTGGGCATGCTCGCCGTACCCATCACCGAGCAGCACGCGGAGGGCCCGCCGACCCGCACCGCTCACCACCTCATCCGGGTGCACCCGACGCTCGGCGCGCGGTGGATCGAGCGCCTGGGTGCGGACCGCTCCGTGGTGTCGGCCGTGGCGGCGCACCACGAGCGCGTGGACGGGGGCGGCTACCCCGGCGGCCTGGCTGGGGACGACATCCCGCCCCTGGCGCGCGCTCTCGGCACCGCGGCGGCGATCGCCGCGATGTGCGCGGCCCGACCCTGGCGCGCGCGCCGCGAGGCCGACGCCGTGATCACCGAGCTGGTCCAGGGCCGCGAGACGCAGTTCGGCGCCGCCGAGGTGGACGTCGCGGTAGATGTCCTCCGGCGCACCCCCACCCTCCTCGCCTGAGACGCCGTGGCCGACTACCTGCGGCTCATCGACGATGATCCCGACGTCCTGCGGGCGTTCGGCGACTACTTCGAGAAGAGCGGATACGAGAACTTCCTCACCAAGCCCGTGGACGTGGCGCACCTGGCGGTCGCGACGGCGCGCGTCCTACCTCGCGACCGAATTGCAGCCCAAGCTGCTGCAGGCGCTGGAGACCAAGACCTTCCGCCGGCTGGGCGGCACCCGCGAGATCCAGGTGGACGTGCGGCTGATCGCCGCGACCAATCGCGACATCGAAGAGGCGGTAAAGAGCGGACGGTTCCGCGAAGACCTGTTCTACCGGCTCAACGTGCTGCCGCTGCAACCGCGCGGCGGAAGAGCTCGGCATCTCGCGCGCGACGCTCATCAACAAGATCAAGACGTACGCACTGGACCTCTGAGGTGACCCATGAGTGAACGTGATATGATGGTGTGCCGGTCGTGCGGCAACGAGGAGCGGGCGTCGGAGGGGAACCCCTGCCAGGAGTGCGGGACCTTCATCTGCCTGATCTGCGACTTCCGTGGGATCACCATGTGCAAGGCGTGCCGGCAGAAGAAGGGCCAGCCCGAGCCCGCCAACCTCCCGCTGCCCGCGCCCAAGACTTCGTCCTAGCGGCGCTCCCCCACCACCTGCTCGAGGGCCTTGAGCACCCTGGGGTCCAGGAGCATCCCGGCGAGCCCGCGCAGGTTCTCCATGGCCTGGGCCGGGCTCAGGGCCTTCTCCTCTTCCACGGTCGCGGTCAGTTCGTCGTAGAGGTTGGCGGCCGCGATGATCCGCGCCCCCAGCGGGATCGCGTCCCCCTTGAGGCCGTCCGGCTTCCCGCGCCCGTCCCAGCGTTCGTGCTGGCGCCGCACGATCGCGATGACCCCGGCGTGCCCGCTGAGCGGCTGGAGGATGCGCGCCGCGAGCTCGGGGCCTTCCGGCGCGCCGACCAGCTCTTTGGTGCGCTGGCTGGTCTCGCGGAGCACGTCCTCGCGCAGCGCGAGCTGGCCGATGTCGTGAAGGCGCGCTGCGATGCGGATCGGCTCGATCTCGTCCGAATCGATGCCCAACTGTGAAGCGAGTTGCGACGAGAGGTTGGCGACGCGCACCGAATGGGTGCGGCCGCCGGGCCCCGGCTTCTCGAGGGCCTCCACCAGGGCGGTGAGCACGGTGACCGAGAGTGCCTCGATCTGCCGCTTCTGCTCCTCGAGGTCGCGCGTCCGGAGCGCCACCTCGCGGGTCAGCCACTCCTCGAGGGAACGCCGCTCGATCTCCAGCTCGCGCTTGCGGAGCGCGTACTGAAGGGCGTGGGCCAGCTCCTCCAGGTCCACCGGCTTGATCAGGTAGTCCGCGGCGCCGTTCTTCAGGCACTGGATGGCCGACTGCGGGTTGTCCACGCCCGTCAGCATGATGATGGCCAGGTCGGGGTCCCGTTCGATGGCGATGGGCACGAGCTCGATGCCGGTCATGCCGGGCATGATGATGTCGCACACCACCGCGGCCACGCGGTGAGCCTCGAGCTGGTCGAGTGCCGCCCGCCCGTTCGATGCCTCGAGCGCCTGGTATCCGGACTTGGTGAGGAACTGGTGGAGTACGCGGCGCACCGCTTCGTCGTCATCCACGATGAGAACGGTCAGCGGTGCGGAGGCGTCGGCCACGGCTCCGAAGGTACGGCGCGGGTGGTGAAGCGGCAAGCCGCTTGACGCTCCCCCGCGCCTCCCCCTAGCATTCGCGCTCCACACCTTCAGGATCACTGCATGCCGCCTTCGCTTACCGACGTCACCGGCATCCTCGTTGGTCACGCTACCGACGAGAGCGGAGGCACGGGCTGTACCGTCGTCCTCGCGCCGGAATCCGGCATGCCGTGCACCGCGCTAGTGCGGGGCCGCGCCACCGGCACCCGCGAGATAGACGCCTGCCGCCCCGAGTCGCTCGCCGGCCGGGTGGACGCGATCGTCCTCACCGGCGGCGCAGCGTACGGTCTGGCCGCGGCCGACGGCGTGGCGCGCTGGCTGGAGGCGCACCAGCGCGGCTTTTCCGTCGGGCCGGGGCTCGTCCCCATCGTCCCCGCCGCGGTCATCTTCGACCTCCTCCCTTTTGGACGCTTCGACGCCCGGCCGACGCCCCAGATGGGCGGGACCGCGTGCGAGACGGCATCCAAGGTCGTGGCCGAAGGGTCCGTCGGCGCGGGAACCGGCGCGACCGTAGGAAAGGCGCTCGGCCCCATGAGCGCGATGAAGGGCGGCGTGGGCACCTGGTCGGTGCGTTACGGGGAAGTCGTGGTGGGCGCGATCGCCGTCGTCAACGCCTTCGGCGACGTGACCGACTCAGCGGGCAAGATCATCGCGGGGGCGCGCTCGGACGACGGCGGGTTCGTCGGCACCGCCGCCTACCTCGCCAGGGGCGGGCTCACCCGCGGCGCGCTCTCGCCGCCGCACCGGATCTCGCACCACAACACCACGCTGGTCGTGGTCGCCACCAACGCGTCGCTCAACCGCCTGGAGCTGCGCGGCGTCGCGCAGGCCGCGGTCGACGGCATGGCCCGGCGCATCATGCCGGTCGGCAGCACCTTCGACGGCGACATCGTCTTCGCCTGTTCCGCCGGAACCGTCCAGGCACTCCCGATACAGGTCGAGCAGATGGCGCGCGAGGCCACGGAGATGGCCGTCGAGCGTGGGGTGCGGCTCGCCAAGGGCCGCGACGGCGTCCCGGGACTGTCGGATTGATCCACGCCGTCGTCACCGCCGCGCTCGCGCCAATGTTGGGAAGCCCCGACGTCCGGGCCGAGTTGGTGTCCCAGGCGCCGCTCGGCCACCTGCTGACGGTCACCGAAGAGCGCGACAGCTTCCTTCGCGTGCGCGCCGAGGACGAGTACCCCGGCTGGGTCCACCGCGGCTACGTCGCCTTGGGCGAAGGGTCTTGGGTAGAGGCGTGGCGCGCCGACGCGCACCATGCCAGCCTCGGCGCGATGCTCTCGATCGACGGCCGCACCCGCGTGCTGCTGCCCCTCGGCGGGCGTGTCGCGCCGGAAGCCGGCGGCGCGGTGCGCCTGCCCGATGGCCGGATAGGGCAGCTGGCGAGTGGAAGGGTCGCGCCGTTCTCAGCGCTCAAGGACGAGGCCCGCGAGATGCCGCCCGCCACCTGGGCGGAGGTCTTCTTCTCGGGCGCGCCCTATCTGTGGGGCGGCGTCACCCCTTGGGGGGTGGACTGCTCGGGACTGGCGCAGGTGACCTTCCGGATGCGCGGCGTCGCCCTCCCGCGCGACTCCCATCTTCAGGCGAAGGCGGGCGCCGCAGTGCCGGCCGTCGACGCCAACCACGATTTCGAAGCGGGCGACCTGCTCTTCTTCGCCGAAGGCGGCGATCGGGTCACGCACGTCGCGATCGCCGACGGCGCGGGGAGCGTCGTGCACTCGTTGCTCGCCGCCGGCGGCGTTTGCAAGTCGCCGCTGAGCGGGGATAGCGCGGAGGCGGTGGCGCTGAGAAGGAGGTTTGTTTGCGCGCGTAGAGTCTGAGAAGGGGAGCGGTACCTTGGGGAGCGGTACCTTGGGACGCGCTACCCTACGGCCCGGTACGAGAGGTACCGCTCCCCGCTCCCCGCTCCCTCGTCAACATGCTCAACCTCACCCCGATGCTGTCCTGCACCAGGCGCGCGTCATCGATCGAGCTCGCGCCGTTGACGACGATCGAGAAGGCCAGCTCCTCTCCGCCCGCCGTCGTCACGTAGCCGGCCAGCGCCGAGACGCCGCTCAGAGTCCCGGTCTTGGCGCGCAAGCGGCCGGCCGCCGCTGTTTCCGTCATCCGCGAAAGCATCCCGGCGCCGACCAGCGGCAGCGACCCGAAGAACGCCGGGCCCTCGGGGGAGCGGCGCATGTAGGACAGCAGCTGAACGATCGAGCGCGGCGACGCCTCGTCCAGGAGGGACAGGCCCGAGCCGTCGCGCACCTGAACGGCGCTCGCGGGGATGCCGGCCTCTTCGGTGAGGAATCGGGCCACGGCGCGTGCTCCGCTGGCGAATGTGCCCGTGCCGCCCTGCATCCGGCCGATGGTCCGGAACGCCAGCTCCGCCGACAGGTTGTGGCTGCGGTGGTTGATCATCGTGACCAGCTCGTCGAGCGTCGGGGAGCGGTGGACCGCGATGGCGCCCGCGAACGCATCGCCCCGCCCGGCGGAGCGCATGAGCATCGTGTGGGCCCGTGTCCCATCGTCGTCCACGACCGCGCGGGTGTTGCCGGAGACGTTGATGCCTCGGGCTTCGAGCAGGCGCCTCAATAGGCTCGCCGCGAACTCCGCCGGCCTCTCGACCAGGATGGTGCGGCTCCAGGCCGGAGCGTCCGCGGCGATCGTTCCTGAAAGCTCCACGAGGCCGTACCCACGGCCCCGCCGCACCCGGATGGCCGTGCGGCTCCCCGGCCGCCCGGTGATGACGACGCTCGCCACCCCGTAGTAGTCGGTCTCCGGCGTGAGGCGAGCCCGCGCCGCCGCGCCGCGTCGCGCGCCCGGCTCCACGGTGACGCGGATGCGGTTCTCGTTGGCGCCGAGGGCGGAAGGGCGCGCCGCGTACGCGCTGGTGACGTGGTCCGGCTGCCATCCGGGCGCGGTCAGCTCGCCGCCGAGGAACGATGCGTCGCCGATGATGTTGCCGCGGATGCGATGGATCCCCGCCACCACGACGCTGTCGGCGAAGAGGGCGAGGCTCGACGTGTCGAGCGCGAACGTCGGATCGCCCGTGCCGTAGAGCACCAGGTCGCCTTGCAGCTCACCGTTGCGCACCCGCCCGTCGGCGAAGAGCACGGTCACGAACCTGAAATCGGTGCCGAGGTAGTGCAGGGCGGCTGCCGTGGTGAAGAGCTTGGCGGTCGAGGCGGGGACGAATCGGCGGTCGGCGCGGTACGACAGCAGGGTGTCGCCGCGAGTCAGGCTCACCACCAGCGCGCCCCAGGTGGCGCGGCGCCACATCCGGTCCGCGAAGAGCGGCGCGATCGAATCGGCGAGGGGACCGCGGGGGCGCTCCTGGGCGACGACAGGGCCTGCGGCAGCCGCGGCGAGAAGGATCGCCGACCGGGAGATTCTCATTGGCGAATGATACGCCCCCGGGTCCGCGGACTGAAGGGTGCGCGTCGCGATGCGTAAGCGAAAAGTCCACGCGTCCGGTAACTTTCCGGACCATGGTCCAGCCTCAGCCCATCGCCGCCTCCGTTCCCGCCTCGCCTGCCGGGCGCCCGGCCGGCTTCACCGGCACCGACGCGCTCCTCGGGCTCATGGTGACACTGTGGGGCATCAACTTCATAGTGATGAAGGCCGTGCTCCCTGCCTTCAACAGCCCGCTCGGCTTCAACGCCGCGCGGTATACCCTCGCGACGATAGGCATCGCCGGCGTGGCGCTCGCGTCCCGGGCGAAGCGCCCGCCTGCCGTCTACCTTTGGCGCCTACTGCTCATGGGCCTCGCCGGCAACACCGCCTACCAGCTCCTGTTCATCGAGGGCCTCGCTCACACCCGCGCCGGCAACGCGGCGCTCATCATGGCCGCGGTCCCCGTCGAGATGGCTATCCTCAGTCACTTCCTCGGTCACGAGCGCCTGCGCGCCCGGGATGTCGCGGGGCTCGTGATCGCCACCGCCGGCATCTCGACGATCATCCTGGGCAGCGGAACGGCGGTGGGCCTGGGCGGCAGTGTCGGCGGGGACCTCCTGACTTTCCTCTCCACCCTGATGTGGTCCTGGTACGCCATCGGCACCAAACCTCTAACGGACGCGCTCGGGCCCATCGCGACCACCGCCTGGACGATGGCGCTCGGCGGCCTGCCGCTGGTGCTCATCGGCATTCCGTCGGTGCTCGCGCAGGACTGGCACGCCACGACGCCCACGGTGTGGGCCGGCGTCGTCTATTCGTCGCTCGGCTCGCTCGTCCTGGCTTACATCATCTGGAACCGCGGCGTCTCGCGGCTCGGTCCCTCGCGCACGGCTATCTTCTCCAACTTCACGCCCGTGGTCGCGATCCTCGCCGCATGGCCGCTCCTCGGCGAAGTCCCGACGCTATGGCAGATACTGGGCGCCGCGGGCATCTTCGGCGGCATCGTCCTCACGCGCACATGAAGCTCGTCTGCTTCGACATCGACGGGACCCTCGTATGGACCGACGGCGCCGGCCGCCGCGCCATTCGCCGTGCCCTCGAGGACGTCCTCGGCGCCGCGGGCCCGATAGACGGATTCCGCTTCGACGGCCGCACCGACGGCGAGATCGTCTGGCGGCTGACCGAGGCCGCCGGCCTCGCCGTGGATACGACGCTGATGGATCGCGTGCTCGCCCGCTACGTCGAGCTGCTGGGAGCGGAGTTGGCGAAGCCGGAGCACGCGACCCACGTCTATCCCGGCGTGCGCGAGCTGCTCGACGCGCTCGAGCCACGCGAGGACTGCGTGATCGGCCTGCTTACCGGCAACGTGGCGAGCGGCGCGCGTCTCAAGCTCGGCTCTGCCGGGCTCGATTTCGAGCGCTTCAGGATCGGCGCGTTCGGCTCGGACAGCCACGAACGCACCGCGCTCCCGGCGCTCGCGCAGCAGCGGGCGCGGGAGGTCCTCGGGCTCGAGGTCGCCGGCCGGGACGTCGTCATCATCGGGGACACGCCGGCGGACATGGCCTGCGGCAAGGGGATCGGGGCGAGGGCCATAGGGGTGGGCACGGCGGCGTACTCGGCAGAGCAGCTGATGGAAAGCGGAGCGCATGCGGCATTCGCGGACCTGTCCGATACGGCGCGCGTGATGGAGGCGGTGCTGAAATGAAAGACGCGCAGACGCGCCGACGCGCAGACGCGCGGCGGTGGGCGGTAGCCGGTCTGTCGGTGCTGCTGGGCGCCGGCCGGGTGTCGGCACAGGAGCTCGTCACGGCGCGTTTCGACGTGGCGGGTCCGGCCGCGGTGGACTCGGTGCGACGGCTCGGCATCGACATCGTCGAGGTTCGGCCGCAGCGCGATGGGCGGGTGAGCCTCGTGGCCGTGGTGTCCGACCGG
Source organism: Gemmatimonadales bacterium (assembly GCA_030697825.1). Taxonomy (NCBI): domain Bacteria; kingdom Pseudomonadati; phylum Gemmatimonadota; class Gemmatimonadia; order Gemmatimonadales; species Gemmatimonadales bacterium. The sequence goes on from JAUYOW010000153.1 coordinate 15,384, forward strand.
GACCGGTCGCTGCTCGGATTGCGGGGGCTGATCCCCGCGGACGTGCCCCGCGCTCCGTTCGCGGCCGCGATGGAAGCGCGACGTCAGCTGCTGGGCGCGCGCGCCTTCACCGTGTACCGGGACTTCGACGATCCCGCGCGAGGCATCAAGGTCTACCTTCAACAGATCGCCGCGGCGCGCGGCAACGTATTCGTGGACTCGATCGGCGCGTCCGTCGAGGGGCGTCCCGTCCTGGCCGTAAAGATCGGCGCGCCGGACGACTCGCCCAGCCGGCCTAACGTCATCTTCGTCTCGACCTATCACGCGCGCGAGTGGGCGGCGACGGAAGTCACGCTGCGCCTCCTCACGTTCCTGGCCGACTCGTTGCCCTTGAAGCCGGGCGGCGCGGCGCTGCTCGCGAGCCGGGATGTCTGGGTGATCCCGGTCGCCAATCCCGACGGCTACCAGTACACCTTCTCGACCACGCGTCTGTGGAGGAAGAACCGGCGTCCCAACCCCGACGCGACGTTCGGGGTGGACCTCAATCGGAACCATTCGGCCTTCTTCGCGCTCGACGACCTCGGCTCCAGTCCGCAGCCCGCCTCCGAGGTCTTCCGCGGCGCCGCGGCCGAGTCGGAGCCGGAGACCCAGGCCGTCGCCGCGTTCCACCGGGCGCACCCACCCGTCGCGGCCGTCACCTATCACACCTACACCGGCGCCATCCTCTACCCGTGGGGCCACGTGGACGGCGCCTTCACCGGCGACGACGGGATCTTCCGTGCCCTGGCCGGCACCGAGGCCGCTCCGGCGATGCAGGACAGCCTGCCCGGCTCGCAGAACGACCACTACCACCCGGGCCCCGGCTGGCACCTCTATCCCACCAATGGCGACTACGCCGACTGGGCCTACGGCGAGTTCGGCGCCGCGGCGTTCACCGTCGAGCTGACCTCCGGCTGCTGTGTGACAGGCGGCGTGTCCTACGGCTTCGAGTTCCCGGACGACGACCCGCTCCTGGCGCGCGTGGCGCGCGACAACCTGCCGTTCGCGCTCGGCCTGCTCCAGGCGGCGGGCGACCTCGCCAACGCCGTCGGCCCATCGGGTGAGAGCGCCGGTGGCGCGCGGTTCGAGTCGGTGTGGCCGAGGGTCCGGGTAGTCGTGCCGAAGCCGGCCGGCGCTCCGTCGCTCCAGCTCGCGACGGACAGCGGACAGGTTCAGGCGGTCGCGCTCACCGCCGACTCGTTAGGCGACGGCCGCAGCTTCGCCCGCTTCGTCGCCGCGGACGCGGTCCGGCGCGACGCGCGCGCCGTGAGGGTGCAGAGCCTCGGCATCGTAGCCGACATCGTCGCGCGCGAGGGCGCGGAATCGCCGGCCTCGCCGTGGCAGGGCTTCGGCCGCACCGCCGAGGCGTTCGACGGCTTGCAGGCGTGGACGGCCAGCACCGGCACGCTCACCTCGCCGGATATCCCCGTCACGGGACGCAGCGGCCTCACCCTCTTCTTCTGGACCAAGCACGGCGGGTCCATCTTCGACCAGTCAATGCAGGGCAGGGTCGAAGTCTCGACGAACGGTGGCGCGACGTGGACCATGGTGGACCGCTTCGTCGGCTCGGCGGCGGCGTGGTATCCGGCGGCGATCCCGCTCACCGTCGCCGCGGGCGCGTCCAGCTTGCGGGTGCGGTTCGAAGCCGACGGACTCAACTGGTACCTGGACGACATCGCGATCGCGGCGGGCGAGACCGGGCTGTTCGATCCGGTGAGCGCCACGAACCAGCCTCCGGCTCCCGCGATCGAGCTTTCGGCCAACCCGGTGCGCACCCCGCCCGTCACCATCCGCTGGCCCGCGGAGGTAGGGAGCGCGCGCGTGGACGTCTTCACGATCATGGGCACGCGCGTCGCCGGAGTGACCCTGTCGCCGGACCCGGGCCTCTACGCGTGGAATGCCGAGACGATGTCGGGCGCGCCGCTGGTCAACGGCCTCTACATGATCGTCGTGACGCGGGACGACGGCACACGGCTCAGGCGCAGGATATTCATCGCGCGGGGACGGTGACATGGCGGTGATCGGGCTCGGGATCGACGTCGTGCCGGTGGAACGGGTGAGGAAGATGATCGAGCGCCACGGCGACCGGATCCTCCAGCGCATCTTCACGCCGCAGGAGCGCGAGCTGGCGAAGGACCTCGAGCACCAGGCGCTGCACCTCGCCGGACGCATCGCGGCGAAGGAAGCGACCTACAAGGCGCTCTCCACCGGGGGCGCCGACTTGGGGATCGGATGGCTGCACCTGGAAGTCGAGAAACTCCCCGACGGCCGGCCGCGGATGATCCTGCACGGCCCGGCGCTCGAGCGTTTCAACGCCCTGGGCGCCAACCAGTGTCACATCTCGTTGAGCCACGATGGAGGCATCGCGGCCGCGGTCGTCATCCTCGAGTGAATCGCTTGCTGAGCACCGCCTCATCGGGTAGTTTTCGTTTCCCATTTTCTTGAGAATGAGTCTCAGTTGAGTTTGAGTTCGACCCTCGCCCTTCTTCTCTCTCTAGCCCAGGCGCCCGCGCAGGCTGCCCCCATCGCGGCCCAGCAGGATGCGACGGAGGCTGCCCGCCGGATCGTGGCCACGCTCCAGCTCGCGGCCCAGGAGTACCGGCTGGCGTGGGTCGGCGGCTCGCTCACCAAGCCGGAGGAAGCTCATGAGGCCCGGCTCTTCGTCGCCGAGGCGCGGCGATCCGGGCGTGACCTTCCGGTGCCGCTCTCCCGCGACGTCGACGCGCTCATCGCCGGCATCGAGCGCCTCCTCGTCGCCTCCGCGCCCGCCGAGTCGGTCGCGGTGCGCACCGCGGACATCGAGCGCCGCCTCACCGTGGCCTTCGGTGTCTCGCTCGACGAGCGTCCATCGCGCGAGCCGTCGCTGGCCAACGGCGAGCTGTTCTACAACTCGACCTGCACCCGTTGCCACGGTCTCGAGGGACGCGGCGACGGTCCAGTGGCGCGCCGGCTGACCCCGCCACCCGCGGACCTCACCGACTCCACGATCCTGGCCGCCACCACGCCGCTCGATCTTTACCGCAAGCTCAGCCTCGGCGTGCCGGGCACCCGGATGCCGGCCTACGACGAAATCCTCTCCCGCGAGGAGCGGTGGGACGTCGTCGCCTACGTGCTGACGCTGTCGGACTCGAGCGCGCGGCGGAGCCGCAAGGCATCGCTCGCGATCGTCTTCGGGACGGTGCGAGGCGAGTTGGGAGGCGCGGTGGACCTGGCGCGGCGCGGCGAGCGGCAGGCCGCGAGCCGCAAGGTATTCGACGGCTACCTCGCGTTCGAGGCGGTCGAGGGCGCGCTCCGGCCCACCGAGCCTTCGCTCGTCTCCCGCGCGGAGCGGCGGTTCGCGGCGCTGCGCGAGGCGACTGCGACCGGCGCGCCGGCCGCGGAAACGGAGCGCCGCCACGCCGAGCTGCTGACGACGCTCGCCGAGGCCGAGGACGCCCTCACCCGCACCCGCTCGGCCACCGCGCTCCTGGCCGAGAGCTTCCTGTTGATGGTGCGCGAAGGCTTCGAGGCCATCCTCGTCATCGCGGCCATCATGGCGGTCCTCATCAAGAGCGGCGCTGAGGCGCGGCGGAAGAGCGTGCGCGAGGGTGTCCTCGCCGCGGTGGCGGCGAGTCTCCTCACGGCGGCCCTGCTCGAGTGGGTCTTCATCATCACCCCGGCGCGGCGAGAGGCCCTCGAGGGCGGCGTGATGCTGCTCGCGGCCGGCATGCTCTTCTACGTCTCCTACTGGCTGATCTCGAAGATCGAGGTCGCCGCGTGGCAAAGGTTCGTGAAGGGGAAGATCCAGAAGGCCGTGGAAAGCGGCAACGGGCTCGCGCTCGCGGCCGTGGCGTTCCTCGCCGTCTATCGCGAGGGGTTCGAGACGGTGCTGTTCTACAAGGCGCTCTTCGTGACCGGCGGCGCGGGCGGCGCCGCGCCCATCACGATAGGCATCATCGCGGGTTCGGTCGTGCTGCTCGTGCTGTTCCTCGGAATCGAGAAGTTCGGCCTGCGCATCCCGATGCGGCCCTTCTTCGCGGTGACCAGCATGACGCTCTACTTCATGGCGTTCGTTTTCGCCGGCACGGGAGTCAAGGAGCTCCAGGAAGGGAGCATCGTCTCCACTACGCTCGTGCCGAGCGGCCCGCGCAACGAGTTCCTCGGCATCTATCCGACGGTCGAGGGGCTGGCGGTGCAGGGCGTCATCCTGGTCGCGCTGGTGATCGCGCTGGTATGGACCTTCGTCGTCAGGCCGCGGCGCGCCCGGGTCGAGGAGGCGCCGAAAGTGGCGCCCGCCGCGAAGGCGAAGGAAAAGGCGGCGGTCTAGAGAAGACCGAAAAAACTTGAGGCGAGCCGATGCCGATTACGGCCAAGCTGTCGAAGAAGTTCTACGAGAAAATCGGCGACGAAGTTGCCAACGAGCTGGTGGAGTGGCTCAATACGGTGGACACGGGCTACCGGCAGGAGTTCAAGGACCTCAACTTGCCACCGTCCGCGAAGTAGAAGGACGCCTCGGGCTTCAGCTCCTCCAGGGTGGACTGGAGGATCTTGCCGAGGCTGTCATCCTTAATGGCCTGGTTGCCGGCATCGGCGGGGATCGAGACTCGCAGCATCATGCGCATGGGACCGCCTCCTTTGTCAGTGAAGTTCTGGTTTGCATCCTAACCTCTACGTCGGGCGGTGCCGCGGCGGATGTTGCGGCGCGGCGGCGACCCCGGGACGCATGGGGCGCCCAACGTGGACCGTTCGTCCTGCACCGCCCTACTTCCGGCATTTGACGGCCCGCGCTCGCGTCGCGACTTTGGCCTCCTACGCCCTCAGCCGGGAGACCGCCATGGCAATTCCCTCCGACCCGCGCGACTACCTCGCCCAGCGGCTCGACGGCGCCCGGGACCTCTCCTTGGGGGCATCGCGTGCGTATCGGGCCCTACCTTCGACAGCTTGGTCGAACGCAGCGGACACGGGCGTGGCGGGTGGCGTTTCGGCCGCCTTCTAGCGAGAGCGGCCCTTCGGCCATACTGTAGGGGGCGTCAGCTTACCCATCCCATCACAGGAGGCTGGTATGGACGTCGACAAGCTCAGCAGCCAAGCGAGCCGGGTCTTCTTCACGGCGGCCTTCACGCTCTTCGCCGTCTCCGTCATCGAATGGTGCCTGAGCTGGTTCCAGGTGTCGATCTTCGGGCGCACCTACACGCCGGGACGCCTGATGGAGTTCGCGGCCATCTCCCTCGTCTTCGTGATCGCCCTGCTCCTCAGGCAGATCAGAGAAGAGCTGCGCAAGCCGAAGCCCTAGCAGGCCCAGTACGCCCGGGCCGCGGCCCTAGAACCCGCTCCTTCGTCTGGAGCGGTTCACGGGGTGCGTTGCTCGAGTGGCCCACGCGCTGCACCTCGCGCCCGGAACGTGATCACGACGCGCCAGGCGGCGCGCTACGGTATGATCGTGAAGGGTGTGCCGCGCGCGCCGCGGTATGCTTCGAACCCGCGGCGGTCGAAGGTGAATACGGTGTCCAGCCGCAATGCATCTCCGAGGGTCACCAGGGTCGCGTCAGCGTAGTCCATTGGCACGTCGGCGTAGCGCCGCATGAGCAGCGCGACCTGGGGGTGCAAGCGGCCATCGAGGCCGAGATGCTGCTCGCGGCGAACCAGCGGCAAACCCTATCAGCGATTCGCTGAGATGATCGAGCGGCACTGGGACGGCATCGCGGCCTACTGCGAGGAAGAGAACAAAGTGTCGCTCGGCTTCGTCGAGGGGCTGAACAACAAGATCCGCGTCCTCCAGCGACGAGCCTATGGCCTGCGCGATCCTGACTATCTCCGCCTCAAAGTCCTCACGTGCAGGCTCCCGGAACTCTGAAACCGACCCGAAACTACCCACTCAGTTGGGAGAAGACCCAAAAAATACAGGCTGCCTCCCGGCAGCCTGTAGGTTCCTGATGGGTCAAAACCCCCCTGTGAGTTTTACCTGCCCCCACCATTCACCGATCGTTGATAGAGCAACCCGCGTGCCACGCCTGATGGCTATCGGCATTCCGCTGTCGGCAAACGACTTCGGCTATCTGCCGAAGTAGTGGTGGCGTGACGGTTCCAGGATTCGCTGTGCAGCTTCTGGACGCGAGTTCGGATTCTGGACGGCAAGGGCTCCAGTACTCTACGTGCGCACCAGTCTCCTGGCGCAGCCGCTGACGATCGAGGTGGAGCGTTTCCGGATCGACTCGACTTGGACGGCCGAGCGGCCGTTCCAGAACCACCGCGAGCGGACGGCGCTCGGCGGGTACGAGCGGGCGCAGGAAACGCTGCCCGCCGGCACGGTCGTGGTGCGCGTGGACCAGCCGCTCGGCCGGCTGGCGTTCTACCTGCTAGAGCCACGATCCGACGACGGGCTGCTGGACTGGAACCTGCTGGACGGCGCGCTGGCGAACGCGCGAAGCTACCCGATCGTGCGGACCTTCACGGCGCCCTGAGCGGGCCGCGGCACCAGCATTGTCGGGGCGTTCGCCGTCCCGTGTCACCCGCCTCTCTCGCTAGACTGCGAACTGCCGCAGGTGGTGATCCAGGTGCTGGTAGGCCAGGATGCCCCATTCGCGCGGCGACAACGGGCCGAACGCCGGATGGACCGAGTGCGGAAGCTCCATGGCCATGCGCCCGATCAGAGTTTCACACCCGCCCAGGTCGGCGTCCCACGTTGCCGGGGCCGTCGTCAGCATCTCGGGCGCCGTCTTGACCTTCCCGCGCGGCGCGGGAGCCCGCAACTCGATCACGAGCCACTTGACCAGCGTGCGGGTAAGCAGCGAATCGCGACGCCGGCACGCCAAGTCGCCGAGCGCTACGCGCAACGCGTCGCTGACATGGCACACCATCTGGTGGGACTGCATCGTGCCCCAGCGCCGCGCGTGCTGCGGAGTCAAGCGCCGGAGGCGGGTGATGATCGCCTGGCGATCGGACGACTCGAGGAGAGAGCTTATGGCTTCGGCTCCCGGGCGATCGGTCGCCTAAGGGACAGCGAATAGTTGGGATGGGTGCGCCGCTTCATTCGTTTGATAGGCAGCCTCGTCACGCTAGCGCGTGGCCCGCAGGTAGAGGTAGAGTCCGTAGCCGCCGACCCCCGCTCCGGCGATCGTGACCAAGCCCTCGTTTACCACCAACCCGGTCACGATCCCGGCCGCCCCGACGATCATGAGGATCCTACCCTGCCGACTGCCCCCGCGGGCACGCTGGATCTCCCGCCGGAGGGCAATCCGGTAAGCGGCCGCAGCAGGCACGGGCGTAATCAACGGCACCGCGGTCGACGAGAGCATCGACCCGGCCGCGTCAGCCAAGGGCGCGGGTGCGGACTGGGCGACCGCGACGCGCGCAGGAATCGCCGGGCACAGAAGAAGAAGCAGGACTGCGGTGGTTCGCTGCATACGCCCTCCTTGGGCCGCGGCGGCCACCGCAAGAGCGGTATCTCCGAGGCCTCGGCCGCCATACAATAGCACGTTCCGCCGCGGACCGGCAGCTTCCAGCCGAGCCGGTGCGGAAACTCGTACTGCCGACGGCCTCCGAGAATTCCGACGCTCACATTTCGCTCAGGAGCCACGATCTCGACTCGATCCGAGGTAGGAAGACCCCCCACTCATGCACAGCCGGGAGTTTTCACCCGCCCTCAGCCCCTGTTAGGCTGCGTCCCGTACGAACTGGGTCATGTCCAGGGCAAAGTGAACGGGCCAGAGCCACAGAACATCGGCCCCACGCCAGGCCGAGCCAAGAACGATGGCGGTCAGGCCGAAGTCGCGGACGAGCCCCACAAGCTCCGCGCCGGACGCCCCCGCACTCATGAGCGCTGGAAGGTGCCCTGCTGCGAAGAGGGCCGCCGTGATCAGAATTGCGCGCCCAGCGCCAAGCGCGGCCGCCAACCGCACCACCACCACCGCAAGCGCAATGTCCTCTGCCAAGACCTGGACCGCGTACTGGGTGTTGCGCGGCTGAAAGACACGGCTGAGCGTAGCGATCCACGATGGCGCCCCCGCCTCGAGTCCGGCGTACAGCGTCAATGCCACCAAGGCGAGGCCGAGGCCGATCCCCAGACGAGGCAGAGCGGCGTCGGGCGGCAGCCACGCCGATGGCAGGCCCTGACGACGCACGACCGGAAGGAACAGGATAGGTGAGAAGATGATGAGCTGATTCACCGACTCTGCGAACGGCTCCCAGGGTCCGCTCCCGGGGACTCGGACGCCGTGTGACCAGAGCTGGCCGAGTCCAACGACCGCCACCGCGGCCGCGAGGGCTAGGCCCAGCTCCCGCCAGGGACGCTCAAAGGCGCATCGCACCGGATGCTGCCAGTACGGCAAGGCTCTGGATAAGCCCAGCCAAAGACCGCAGACGAGCGAGTAGCTGATAGCGAGGACCGCAGAATGATTCACTTCACTCCCGCCATGTGTGGTATCCGGTTGGGGGCATGCAGCAGTGGACGCGGCCTAACGCATCCGCGTTCAGCTGCGGCGCTTGTTCAGCCACCAGTAGAAAGGCAGGCCGAAGCAGAGGCCGCCTAACAGTGAGAACGCCACGAACCATGGCCACCGCACCCTGCCGGGTGGGGTGCGCGCGAAATGGACCGTCAGAATGGCGAGAGTGATCGACGCGTCGATGATGAAGCTGAGGGCGAGCCGGTCTTCGAGGTGGAGTGCCGAGGTAGCCCGCGGCGATGAGGAGCGGAACGGCCAGCAGCGCCTTGGCCGGCAGTCTGGTATTGAGAACGCTCATGAGAAGGGTATCTCCCGGGCGAAGGCCCCCCAAGCCGTGTCGTGCCGTGCCTAACGCTGCCTGGCGCGTCGCGGCCGATAGGACCAGTCCGCCAGACGCTGGCCGGCGGATGGTGCATAAGCTGGGTGGGAGCCGGCCGGCGCGCCAGGCCATTGCTTGAGCGCGCCGCATCATCTCCGCGCGCAGGAGTAACCGCCGTGAGCGCAAAGCCTACGACCAAGCGTTTGCCGACCGCTGACCGGCCTCGACATGGGCGGGCCGATCTGACGCGCCCGCGGCGGATGACCGAGGCCGAGATTCGGCGCACGTCCCCACCCGAGTTGGCGAACCTGCCGGACGATTTCTGGGCGGATGCGGAGTTGGTGCTGCCGCAGCCCAAGCAGGCGATCTCGTTCCGCGTTGATCAGGACGTGCTGGAGTGGTTCAAAGAGCAGGGGCCACGCTATCAGACCCGCATGAATGCGGTGCTGCGGAGCTACATGCGTCATGCGAGAGGCAACCAACATCGGCAGCTAACGAGGCGCTCAGAGCGCTCCTCCGGTTAGACTCCGTTGGAAGCGCCCAACGGATGGCGCTTAGTTGCGGGAGCAAATCAGCCGCGCCCGTCAGCAGGGCGGGTTAGGCCGCTGCCTTGACACCGGGGAGCAAGTTGTACAGATTAGTTGTACAAGATTACGGGAGTCGAGGATGGCCACCAAGTCCAGCTATAGCCATGCCCGCCAGAATTTCGCCAAGCTCTGGGACCGCGTCGAGGACTCGCGCGAAGCAGCGGTGATCCAACGCCGAGGGCATGAGGACATGGCCCTGCTGCCTGCGGACGAACTCAGCAGCCTGCAAGAGACCGCTTATCTGCTTCGTTCACCTCAGAACGCCGCTCGACTACTTGCCGCCCTGACTCGAGGCCGGCGCGGTCGAGGGAAGCGACGCGACCTAGCCACCCTGCGCCGCGAACTGCTCGGGCAGGACTGATCATGGCCTGGCGCGGCCGGCGTCGGGCGGTCCTTCAGGATGAGTGCTGGGAGGATTTACGATTTTGGGTGGACACGAACCGCAAAGTCGCACTTCGGGTGCTCGACCTGATGGACACCGTGCTGCGCGAGCCGTATGCGGGCCTCGGCAAACCGGAACACTTGAAGCACTTCGGTGGAAACGTGTGGTCACGCCGGATCAACGAGGCGGACCGACTCGGGTATGAGGTGTTTGACGATCGGGTGGAGTTCCTGCAGGCGCGCTACCACTACGGCTGACGCTAAACCTAGGGCGCCTCGCCGAGCTCGGCAAGATCGAGCAGCCTGCGGGCGTGCCGCACCGTGAGGATGGATACCCGCCTCGGTTCGATCCGGTAGATGACGCGGTAGCTGCCAAAGAGCAGTTCGCGGAGCTCTGGCCGATCGGTCTCAGGGACCCGACGACCTCGCTCGGGCATGCGGCCGAGGGTGCCGACCGCCGCAAAAAGCTCGTCTACCCACTTGGCCGCCGCGCCAGGCTTCTCTCGGGCGATGTAGGCCGCTGCCTCGGCGGCCCGGTCAATAGCCAGTGGCGACCAAACAACTCTCACGACGCAAGGCGGGCCAGCACCTGCGCCTTGGCGCGAGAATGGGGAACCCCCCGCCCACGGGCCAACTGCTTCTCGGCCTCGCGGACATCCTCGAGCAGCTCCAGCCGGTCGAGCAGGGCCTCGTACTCCTCCACATTGACCAGGACGGCAGCGCTGCGCCCGTGTTGGGTGATGACCACTGGGCGCCGGGTTCGGCGCACCTGGTCAAGCACCGCTGCCAGGTTCGCGCGGAACTCAGCGAGCGGTTGGATGCCCCTGCTGAGGCGGACTCGTTTCATGCGCCCTCCGAATGTACAGAAGAATGTACATCCGAGACACCGTGGGCGCAAGGAGCGCGGTCAGCGGTGGCTGCCTAACGGACAGAGAAGCTGCGGGGCGCGGCGGCCACTGTCCGTGCGGCCAGCACCCAGGCCCCAGCGCCTACACAACAGCACGATCCGCCGCGGACCGTCAGCTTCATGCACTTGATATTTCCAAGAAGTGCCCTCGAGGAGTAGCGTCTCATCGATCGGCCAGGATCGTGAACCGTCACTCCAGGAGGGCACTCCCATGTGGTACTCCGGCATCGACCAGCACAAGCAGTACTGCGTGATCACAACCTATGGACCCGAGGGCCCGCGCGTCAAACAGGCCCGGGTGCCGAGCACCCC
>JAUYOW010000154.1 GCA_030697825.1 Gemmatimonadales bacterium
ACCCTCGACGTGCTCGCCGTCATGGCCGCGCTCGCGCTGCCCCTCCTTCGGGCGTGGGACGTGCGCATGGTCACGGCGCGGGTGATGGACTTCGCCGCCGCGCTCGCGACCACCCTGGCGCACCTCGCCTTCGGCTCCCTCTTCTTGTTGTCGCAGGACATCCGATGGAGCGACCTGCGCGGGGAAGAGACATCGAGGCGGATTGGCGGCGTGCTCGCCGGTTTGTTGCTCGCCGTGCCGATCCTGGTCGTCTTCGGCTCACTCTTCGCCTCGGCCGATCCGGTCTTCGGAGGGCTGGTCGAAGACCTTCTCGCCTGGAACGTCGGCCCCACGGTCACGCACGTCCTGGTGGCGGGACTCCTCGCCTCCCTGGCGGCGGGGTTCCTCCGTTCCCAGCTGTTGAGCCAGCGGCTCTGGGCGCCCGGCGCCGCGCACGAGCCACGGCCGTCCGCCGGAATCGTGACGCTCGGCGTCGCGCTCAGCGCGCTGATCCTGGTCTTCGTCCTGTTCGTAGCGGTGCAGGCGCGCTACCTCTTCGCGGGTGGGGCGTACGTGCGCGTGGCCACGGGCCTCACGCTCGCCGAGTACGCGCGTCAAGGGTTCTTCGAGCTGGTAGCCGCCGCGGCGCTCACCGTTCCAGTGCTCTACGGCGCCGAGTGGCTGCTGGACTCGACTGACCCGAAGGCGGTCCGCAGCTTCCGGGCGCTCGGCGTGGTGCAGCTGCTGCTGGTGGGTCTGGTCGTGCTCTCCGCGCTCCAGCGGATGCGGCTCTACACCGCCGCCTACGGACTCACCGAGGACCGCCTCTTCGGTGCGGTGTTCATGCTGTGGATCGCGTTCGTGCTCGTCTGGTTCGGGCTGACGGTGCTGCGCGGGCGCCGGGAGCGGTTCGCGTTCGGCGCGGTCGTCACCGGGTTCGCGACGCTCGGGGCGCTCAACCTGATGAACCCGGACGGGATCGTGGTGCGCGTCAACGTGGGCCGGACGCCCGCGGCCGGGCGGTTCGACGGCGGGTATCTCGCCACGCTGAGCGCGGACGCGGTGCCCGCGCTGGTCGCGCGCCTGGCCTCATTGCCTGCGGAACAGCGATGCGAGGTGGCCCGCCGGCTGGCGCAGCGCGGCGACCGCGACGCGGCGCGAGACTGGAGAAGCTGGAGCGTGGCGCGGCATCGCGCCCAGCGCGCCTTGAGGCCTTTGGATCTCGTCAGGCTGAGGTGTAGCGGAAGCGCTCGCGCTCGCGCCGGGTGA
>JAUYOW010000155.1 GCA_030697825.1 Gemmatimonadales bacterium
CGCCTCGGCCGCGCTCGGCGGCATGGACCGCCAGAACCGCCCGGTCGAGCCCGAGGTCATCCGCACCCCGCGCTCGGGCCGCGCCTTCGCCCAGCGCGCCGGAACGCTGCTTTCGGTACAGGAACCCGGCGCCGACTGGGCCGATTTCCCGGTCGACAGTCGCGCGATCGCCGAACCCTTCCTCAACGCTTGGATTGCCCGGCTGCTGGGTCAGCCGAAGCGCTGGGGCTTCGCCGCGAACCTCGTGATCCCCGGCGACGGCACCCGGCCGCTCGATCCGGTGCGGCTCGGCGCGTTCGACTGGTCGCCGATCTCTCTCGCGATCCTGTCCGAACCGGGCAGCAACGACCGGCCGAGCGGCTTGCAGCAAAAGCTCGCGGCACTGTTCGCCGAACAGGTCAGCGACACCGAACGCGACGCCAACGCCGAACTCCACCTGCTGCCCGATCCCGCGACGGACGCCAAAAACGGCCTCGCCGCACTCGAAGCACTGCTGGCGCGCATCCGCACCGTGATCAACCGCCATCGCCCCGCCAACGCGCTCGACATCGCCCCGCCGGGAACCGAGGCACCGTCGGGCGCCGATCCCGCGATCATCGAAAATCGCGCCGACAAGGTCGCCGCCGCACAGGCTGCCGCGCGCGCGGCGCTCGATGATGCACTCGGCGCCGCGAACCCGAGCGCATCGGCGCTCGCCAAGGCGCTCGACCGCGCCAACGCGTCCGGTGCCCGCGACGCGGTGGTGGCGACCGACGGCGTCGAAGCGCTCGTGGAACAGGCGCAGCAGGTCGCTGCGGTGCTCGCGCAGGCCGAAGCCCGCTGCATCGCGCTAGCCGATGATTTCATCCCTGCGCTCGCGACCGACGACGACGCGGTCGAGCATCATGTTCGCCGTCTGAAGGCAATGCTCGGCGAGGGCTTTCCCGTCCTTCCGCCCTTTGTGCTTCCCACCGCGTTGCGGAACGAAAGCATGGCGAGCTTCGCCGCCGCCGAAGCCCTGCTCGGCAAGGGCGGCGCGCCGCTGCACGGGTGGATGTCGCGCATGGCCGAGGT
>JAUYOW010000156.1 GCA_030697825.1 Gemmatimonadales bacterium
GGTTCGCGTCGCGCGTCACCGACCCCGTAAACGCGTCGCGCAGTTGCCTGACCCCGTACGCGATCGTGTTGGCGGTCAACGCGATCGTGAATCCGGCCAACGCCACGCACGCCACAACACCCCACGGGGGCGCCAGCAGGCACAGCGCCGGAACGAACGCACCGAGCCGGCCTCCACCCGCTCGCCCCCACGTTCCCGCCAACGCGCGCGGCGCAGACGTGACTGGCACTGCCGGGGTCGGCACCGCGTCGAAACACGGCCCCGACTGTGCAAAGTCGAACAGCCACACCGTCTGCCCATCAGGTCCGGTCTGCACACGCGACCAGAACGCGTCGCGATCCGGCAACGCTGCCCCGTCCACAGCCGCTCCGATCCTGCCGAGCTGCTGCCACGCGTCCAGCACGATCCCGGTGAAGCGATGCACCACGTCGTTCCACGACTTGATCACGCCGCACGAAACTTGACCGGCCCGCACGTCCAGCCGCAACTGATCGGCGCGCGCCGCCAAGTCGATCCGTTGGCGCTCGATCCATTCCAAGTGCGCGGCAAACGCGTCGAGGTTCGCGCGGACGTCGGCCGGAACATCGCCCGGCACGTCCGTATCGCCCCCGCCATCATCCACGCCGAGCCGGCCCAGCCCGCGCGCGGCGCCCAACAGGCCCACGGGCGTCAGGCGCGTCCCCGTTCGCGGCACCGCCGCGCGCGCCACGCCCGTGATCCGGCGCAACGTCTCGCGCGGATCCTCGTCGCGCGCGCGCGACGCCGCGTAGCTGTGCATCAGAGGAGTGCTGCGTCGCATGGTCGCTATCCTATCACGCCGCCCACGGCTGTAAACCCGGCGAGAGCCGTGCTTCCCACTCGCGCCGCTTCGCGATCACCGCGTCCACGTAGTTCTGCGTGCGCTTGGGCGCCGCCGCGTAGCGCCGCCCCGAGTTGTAGCCGGCCAGGACGTCCGACCACGGACCCCCCGCGCCGCCCGCGCCGAAGCGATCCAACCAGTGGTCCAACACGCGCAAGCCCACCTCGATCGATACGTCTGGATCGAACAAGTCCTCGGGCCGATCTACAAGATCGCCGCCCCGATCCAGCGCCACCGCGAACAACACCTGCGTCAACCCGAAGCTGCCCCAGGCGCAACAATCGGTCCCTCGCGGGTGCGCGGCGCGCGCTGTCGCCGTCCAGTCGGCCACCCAGACACACGGCTCGTGGCGCACCGCGCGCGGGCGAAAGTCGCTCTCCTGGCCGACCAGCGCCAGCACCAGCGGCAGCGACGCCGCGTGCGTGTCCCCGGCGCGCTGGTAGGCCAGCGCCACGCGCTCCCACGGCACGGCCGGACCAGAATCGACCGGCCCGCAACCGCACGCGGCCAGGGCAGCGGCGCGATCCCCCGCATCGCACGCCGCTGCCACCTGTACGACCGACGCGTGGTGCTGTACCGGCCGCGACCCTCGCCGAGCGACCAGCGCCAGCGCCCCGGCCCCGGCGGCGTAGATCACCAGGGACCAGACCACGCCGGCTCTCCCGCCTAGTACGTGGTCTGGGGGATCGCTTGCGCCGAGTGCTGGACCGCTTCGGCGAAGCGCGTGCCGGGGATGATCGGGATCAGCACGAAGCCGATGAACGCGATCCGCACCGTGATCGTGCTCGCGGTGTTGTTGGTCAGCTCCGCGCGCAACGACCCGTTGGCCGGGATCAGCGTCGGACGGCGCAGCTTCCACTTCGTCCCGATCGCGCCCGACCCCGACACGTCGATCAGCGTCGCCGGCATCGTCTCGTTCTTCATCCACGGCATGTTCCGCGACAGGTCGGTGATCTTCACCTGCCACGAATCCGGCCGCTCGTTGGTCGCGGGCGAGGCGTCAGCCTCTTGGTTCTCGATGTGGAACCCGACCTCCCAGCACTCGAAGTCGTAGCCCGAGTCGTTCCGCAGATCAGCGTCCGCGAACAACGTGGCCGCGCTCCCGGCCACGTCGTCGAGGTCGGAGAACATCACCCACGGGATGCGCTCGTACAGCGGTTCGTCGTACTGGTTGGCCATGGGCTAGATCGCCTCCAAGCAGGGGCGAGCGGGGAAGGTCGAGGTCACGCGAGGCGCCAAGGGGCGACTTTACGTCACGGGGCGCTTGTAGAGGCCCTGCAGGTGCGTCTCGATCTGGACCGCCGACGCCAGCGACAGCGCCGCGTCGAACTCGAACTCGCCCCGGAACGACACGTTCGGGCGCAGCTCGATCGGCAGCACGAACGCCGCCTGGTCGCGCGGGCTCGGCACGCCGTTGTTCACCTGCGCCGAGGCGTCGGTGCGGCCGTAGCCGCCCGATCCGGCCGGGTGCTTGTACAGCGGCCCCATGTTCTTGACCTTGTTCTGCACGAGGAACGAGAACACCGTCCGGTCGTAGATGTCCGAGATGTCCGCCAACGTCAGGCCGGCGGGCAGATCGTTCATGTTCGACCCCATGACGTGCTGGATGCTGAACACCAGCATCTCGTAGCCGTCCGGCAGGCCCGCGCCCGCGCCACGCGGCAGGTTGCTCTCGCGCTTCGAGAGCGTCGCCGCCGTGTTGCCCGGCATCGGATCGCCGGGGGCGCCGATCAACGTCTGCAGCGTGGTGGTCTGGGTCGTGGCGAACTGGCAGGTGGACCAGAGGCGGTCGTCCACCCAGTCGCCGAACTCCAGCGGGTAGGGCACGCCGGCCACTTCGACCGTGAGCGTGCCGCCAAACGTACCGCGTGCCGTGTCGTTCATGTGCAGTCTCCTTCGATCAGGTTCTCGGTTGCGAGTTGAAGATCACGCGAGCCCGAAGGCCCGATCAGGTCTTGTGAGCGGTCGCGATCGGGTTGGCGCCGTACGCGCCGCCGAGCACCCGGACCACGCCCGAGCTGGGCCGGCTGCCACGCAGCTCCTCGGCGGTGTAGACGCCCATGCGCCCACCCCCGTTGCCGCGACCCAGGAAGCGAACCGGTGCCCCGCGCAGCTCCTCGGCCGTCACGACGCCCAGCCGGGTGCGAGTCGCGAGGTTCGTGGTCAGCGCGGTCAGGCCCGCGTCTTCCTTCGGGAGCGTGTAGTCG
>JAUYOW010000157.1 GCA_030697825.1 Gemmatimonadales bacterium
CCTCAAGAGCCTGCCGAAGGGTACGCGCGAGGGGAGCGTTCTCCGGGTCCCTGACGAGAACGGCACGCTGCAGTGGAGCGAGGCCGAGCTCGATGAACTGGAGCGGCGGCGTCGCCTCGGAGAGGCGCGGCGGAACCTAGACGAGCTCAAGAAGCGGGACCCCGGCGGCGACCTGACGCTGTGACCGCCCCGCGCCTCTCGCTCGCAATCCCCCGAACCGCTGATCAGCCCGCCTTGTGGCACGCCGCGGCGGGCCCGGGCCCCAGCACCCGCGACAGGGGCCTGACACTTCGGCATTCCTCATCCTTCGCCGGATGCTGACACCGCGGATGGAACGGACACCCCGACGGCGGGTTGACAGAAGATGGCGGCTCGCCCGCGAGCACGATGCGCGCGCGCCGGGTCTTGGGATCGGTCACCGGCACCGCCGAGAGCAGGGCCTGCGTATACGGGTGCTTCGGCCGCGCGTAGATCGCTTCGGCCGGCCCCTCCTCGACGATACGCCCCAGGTACATGACCGCCACCCTCGGCGCGATGTGGCGCACCACGGCGAGGTCGTGCGAGATGAAGAGGTAGGATAGCCCGCGGCGCGCCTGAAGGTCGGCGAGGAGGTTGAGAACCTGCGCCTGGACCGAAACGTCGAGCGCGCTCACCGGCTCGTCGCACACGATGAACTCGGGCTCCACAGCCAGCGCCCGGGCGATGCCCGCGCGCTGGCGCTGCCCGCCGGAGAACTCGTGCGGATAGCGGCCTACCGCGTCCGCCGGAAGACCGACTTCGTCGAGCAACTGGAGGACGCGCCGGTCGGCCTCCGCTCCCTCCGCCAGCCGGTGCACCTCGATGCCTTCGCGCACCGCGCGCCCGATCGTCATCCTGGGATTGAGCGACGAGTAGGGGTCCTGGAAGATGATCTGCATGCGCCGCCGCATCGCGCGCATCGGCGCGGGCTCGAGCGCGAGGACGTCCTGCCCGTCGAAGCGCACCGCGCCACTCGTCGGTTCGAGCAGCCGCAGGATCGCGCGCGCCAGCGTGGTCTTGCCGCAGCCGGATTCCCCCACCAGGCCGAGCGTCTCTCCCCGGGCCACGACAAGTGACACGCCATTCACCGCCTGGACGATCTCCTTGCGCGTGCCGAAAAGCCCGGCTCGGCGCCTGAAGTGCGTCACGAGGTCGGCGACGTCCAGGAGCGGCGGACTGCTCACTGATCACCACGGTGCGGCGGTGCGTCCGTGCGTCGGTGCGTCTTTCTTCCCGGCTCCGCGATCAGCCAGCACCTCGACCGGTGACCCGGTCCCGCGTCCAGCAAGGGCGGCATCTCCGTCCGGCACTTCTCCCACGCGTACGGGCACCGCGGATGGAACCGGCAGCCCGCGGGCCAGCTCGTCGCCGGCGGCACCTGGCCCGGGATGGCCGCGAGCCGCTCGCGCTTCTCGTCCAGCTTCGGCACCGCCGCCATCAGCCCCTCGGTGTACGGGTGCGCCGGCCGCGCGAACAGCTCCTCCGTCGGCGCCTCCTCCACTATCTGGCCGGCGTACATCACGTACACGCGCCGCGTCGTCTCGGCCACGATGCCGAGGTTGTGGGTGATCAGCAGCACCGCCATACCGAGGCGCGCCTGGAGCCCGGCGAGCAGCTCGAGGATCTCGGCCTGGATCGTGACGTCCAGCGCGGTCGTCGGCTCGTCGGCGATGAGCAGCTTGGGCCGGCAGACCAGCGCCATCGCGATAAGCACCCGCTGGCACATCCCGCCGGAGAGCTGGTGTGCGTAGTGGCGCGCGCGCTCCTCCGGGTCGGGAATGCCCACCAGCTTCAGCATCTCGACCGCGCGCGCCCACGCGTCCTTCCGCTTCACGTTCTCGTGCGTCCGCACCACTTCGGCGATCTGTTCGCCGATCGGGAGCACCGGGTTGAGCGCGCTCATCGGCTCCTGGAAGATCAGCGCGACGTGGTTGCCGCGGACGTGGCGCATCTCCTTCATCGGGAGCGCGAGGAGGTCGCGACCTTCGAGCCGCACGCTGCTCCCGTGAGCGACGTGGCCGTCGGGCTCGACCAGGCGCAGTACCGCGAGCGACGCCACGCTCTTGCCGCACCCCGATTCTCCGACCAGGCCGACCGTCTCGCCCGCGTCGATCACCACGTCGATGCCGTCCACCGCCCGCGCGACCCCGCCCTCGACGTGGAACGTCACCCGGAGGTCCCTGAGCTCGAGCAGGGGCGGAGCGTCGGAACGGCGGGGCGGCGGAGCGGCGCTCACCGCGCCAGCCTCGGGTCCAACGCGTCGCGCAGGCCGTCGCCCACCAGGTTGAACGCCACCACCGTCAGCACCAGCGCGACCCCCGGGGCGACCGCCACCCACGGGGCAGTGAAAAGGAGGTGTCGGCCGTCGAGGATCATGTTCCCCCAGGTCGGCGTCGGCAGCCGCACTCCGAGGCCCAGGTACGAGAGCCCGGCCTCGAGCAGGATGATGTTGCCGATGTCCAGCGTCGCGCTGACGATGATGGTAGCGGCCACGTGGGGCAAGAGGTGGCGCGCGATGCCGCGGCGCCCCGCGCCGAGAGCCGTCGCCGCGAGCACGAAGTCGGCGGTGCGGAGGCTGCGCACGTGGGCGCGCACCAGGCGGCTCGTCTCGAACCAACCCGTGGCCGCGATGAGGAGGATCACCACGCCGACGGGCACGCCCTCCCACAGCGCGAACACGGCCAGGAGGAGGAAGATGCGGGGCAGGGCGAGCGCGATGTCCACACCGCGCATGAGCAGGCGGTCGAGCCACGGCCGCGCCAGGCCCGCGACGAGGCCTACGCTCCCGCCGATGAGGACCGCGAGCAGCGCCGCGCCCAGCCCGACGGCCAGGGAGACGCGGGCGCCGAAGATCACGCGGCTCAGCACGTCGCGGCTGAAAGCGTCGGTGCCGAGGAGGTAGTGGGTGTTGGGCGCCAGCTGCTGGAGAAGTACCGGGTCCGGCTGCGCGTTCGGGTCGAACGGCGCGAGCAGCGGAGCGAGGAGCGCCGCGAGGACGACGGCCGCCGACACGCCGAGCCCGAGCACGGCGGCGCGGTTGCCGCGGAAACGCCGCCAGGCGATGTGCCACGGACTCCGCGCCGGAGAATCAGCCACGGCGCCTCCCCACGCACCACTCGCCACGCCCCGGCTCATGCGTCGAGCCGTTCGCGCGGGTCGGTCACGGCTACGGCGAGATCCGCAAGCAGATTGGCGAGCGCGACGAGTATCCCCGCCACGATCGCGGCGGCGGTGATGACGTTGTAGTCACGCGCGAAGATCGCCTCGAAGGTCACGCGCCCCATCCCGGGCCACCCGAAGACGCTCTCGACCAGCACCGAGCCGGTGAGTAGCGCGGGCACCGAGAGCCCTGCGAGCGTGATGACGGGAGCGAGGGCGTTTCGCAGGGCGTGCTTCAGCAGCACCTGGCTCTCGGCGATCCCTTTGGCGCGCGCGGTGCGCACGAACGGACTGCCGAGTGCGTCCACCAGGGCGCTGCGCTGAAAGCGCGCGATCCATGCGGCGTTGACGAGTCCCAGTGTGGTGGCCGGCAGGACCAGGTGGCGGAGCACGTCGAGCGCGCGCCGGGCCGGGGAGAGGAACTCGTGCACCACCGGATCGGTCATCCCGCTCACCGGTAGCCAGCGCAGCCACTGGCCAAAGACGAGCAGGAGCACGAGGCCGAGCCAGAAGGACGGCGTCGAGTACGCGGCGAGCGAGGCGACCGAGAGGGCGCCGTCCACGAAGGTACCGCGGCGCGCCGCCTGGAGCGTGCCGGTGGCGAGGCCGATGAGGAAGCTCAGGGCGAGCGCGGCGCCGCCTAGCAGCAGCGTGTTGGGCAGTGCATCGCGCAGCACGTGACCCGCTGGCCGACGCCTAACGAACGACTCACCCAGCTCGCCGCGCGCCAGGTTCCCGAGGTAGAGTGCGTACTGGACGGGTAGCGGCCGGTCGAGGCCGAAGGCGGCGCGCTGCCGCGCGATCGTGGCGGGGTCGGCCCGGAGCCGTTCGGCGTCGCCCAGCATCGGCTCACCGGGCGCGAGATGGACGACGGTGAACGTGATGGTGACGACGGCAAGAGTTGTTAGGGCGGCTAGCGCGAGGCGGCGGGCGAGGAAACCGAGCAAGCGCTAGTTGACCGCCGCGCCGATCCGGTCGCGCGGCAGGCGCCGGTCCGGCGCGATCCTCCACGCAGCCACGGTGGCGAGCCAGCTGTCCGGGCGAATGGAGACGTTCTCGAGGCGCCTATGCAGGGCGGCGTGGTTGCGCGGCGCGTAGACGAAAACGCCGGCTGCGTCGTCGTTCAGGCGTTCGAGCGCCTGCCGCCAGAGAGGCGCGGCCGCCGCGCGCGACGGCGCGGCGATGGCGGCGGTCACGATCGAATCGAACGCGGGGCTCGCGTACCCACCCACGTTGTCGCGGCCGATGGACGCGGTGGACCAGAACTGCAGCAGGCTGGCGGGACTCGGGTCGAGGGTGCGCGAGAAGAAGCTCACGTCGAAGTCGCCGCTCGCGGTGCGGCGCTCGAAGAGATTGAACTCGAGCGGCTGGATCCGCAGGTCCACGCCGAGGGCCTTCAGCTGTGCCTGCATGAGGACGGACGCCTGCTGCCGGATGCGGCTGGTCGTCGGCACCAGCAGGGTGAAGCGCAGCGGCGAACCGTTCTTCAGGCGCACGCCCGCGCCGCTCGCGTATCGCCAGCCGCGGTCGTCGAGGATGCGCTTCGCCTGGAGCGTGTCGAAGCCCAGCTGGCGAACGTCGTTGCTGGCGATCCACTGCTCGCGGCTCGTGGCGCCCACCGGAACCTCGCCGTAGGGCCCGAAGATCGAGCGGACGATCGTCTCGCGGTCCACCGCCATCGCGATCGCGCGCCTGAGCTCGCGGTCGGCGAAGAGGCGGCCGGGGCGGAGGTTGAACACGAGCCCCGCCACGAACGGTGACGGATACGCCAGCAGGCGCAGGTCCGGGGCCTGAAGTGCCCGCTCGATCTCGTCGCGCTGCGGGATGACCTCGATCGCGTCGGCCTCCCCCGCGATGAGAGCGCTCACCGCCGCGGACACGTCGGGCATGACGCGGAAGACGATCCGGTCGAGACGCGGCCGGCCGAAGAACGAGCCCGGGTCGGCGGCGAGCACGATCTCCGTTCCCGCCTCCCAACGCACGAAACGGAAAGGCCCGACGCCGACCGGTCGCCGGCCGAACGCCGAGGAGCCGAGTCGGGCGCGCGGGATCGAGTCGAGCAGGTGCTTCGGCACGATGCGCATGTGATACGTGGCGTCGTAGAGCTGCTCGGGGTAGGCGTGACGGAACCGGAAGACGACGGTCAGCGAGTCGTCCTTCGTGACCGATGCGATCCCCGCAAGGTTCGGGAGGAACGGCGCGCCGACCAGCGAGTCGGTGTAGACCTGGTACGTGAACACGATGTCGTCCGCGGTGACGGGCGGGCCGTCCTGCCAGCGCGCGCGCGGGTCGAGGTGGAAGACGATGGTGGTCGAGTCGCGGTGCTCCCAGCGCCGCGCCAGCGACGGGGCGAAGCCGGAGTCGTCCACGGTGTTGAGCGCGAGGCCGATCTCGGCCAGCCGGGGGAAGATCCGGTCCGAGATGTTGAGGCTCAGGAGCGAACTGGTTACCGGCGGGAGGAGAACGTCCGCGTCACCGGGCAGGGCGACGACGAGGGTGCCGCCCGCCGAGGCGGTGGAGGTCGTCTCGGAGCCTCGGGCGCACGCGGAGAGCGCGAGCGCCGCGGCAAGCAGTCGGCGTGAAGGCACGGACCGCAAATCTAGGTGTCGCTCCTAGCGGCGCCAGGTCCAGCCGGCGTCGGCGAAGCGGGCGCACCAGCGCTCGGCGCGGGCGCGGACGGCGGAGGCGGGGGTTCCCGGTTCGCGCGGCGCGCCCCAGCGCGCGGCCGCGGCCTCCACGACCGCGGCGCTCACCGCGTCCCACGTGGCGCGTCTCGGGTACACCAGCTCCGCCAGCCCGGTGGCCGTGGGAGCATCCGCGTCGCCGACGATCAGCGACGCCACGACGTCCTGATCGGCCGAGAGCAGGATCGAGCCGTGCTGGAGGAAAGCGCCGTCGCCCCGGACCTGCGCGCTGCCCACCACCTTGCCCCCGCCGGCCGCCATCACCTCTCCGCCGGCGGCGCTGGCGAAGCACGCGCCCGCGCCCACCCCGGCCGGGGGCCGGTCGGCGGCGAGCGTCACCGGCGCACCGAGCGACGTCAGTGCTTCGGCTAACATCGCGTGGATCGCCAGGTAGGTGTCGCGCAGACAGCCGAACGCCGCGGCCGGAGCTGCGACGCTGTACGTCACCTCACGGTGATGCCACACGGCGCGCCCGCCCGTGGGCCGCCGAACCACGGGCAGGCCCTGACGCTCGATCGCGGCACGGTCGTACCTACGCGTCGCCGGCTCGTTGCGCCCGAACGAGAGAGTGGGCGGGTCCCAAGCATAAAGGCGGAGCGTGCAGAGTCCGTCTCCCTCGGCTGCCTCCAGCAGCGCCTGGTCGAACGCCATGTTCCAGACGCCGGAGGCGGGGGGATCGAGGAGAAGGAGCCAGGTCACGGCCGGGAGCCGGCTCGCCTCACTCTACCACTGTCCTGCCCTGCTCCCGCATGAACTGCTGCACGTAGTACATGCTGCCCGCCGACTTCCCCGAGGAGCCGGACCCCTTCCAGCCGCCGAAGGGCTGGTGACCCGGCCACGCGCCCGTCGTCGCGCCCTGAGGGCGGTTGGCGTAACAGACCCCCGCTTCGATGTGCTCGAAGAACCACTGCGCTTCCTTCTTGCTGCCGTAGAACCCCGCGGTCAGGCCGTAGTCCACGTCGTTGGCGCGCCGCATCGCCTCGTCGAGCGAGTCCACCTCGGCGATCATCGCGACCGGCAGGAACATCTCGTGTTTCCAGAGCCGGTGGCTCTCCGGCGCTTCGGCCAGGGTCGGGGCGCAAAACGAGCCCTTCGCCATGTCGCCGTCCGTGAGCCGCTTCCCGCCGAACAGGATACGACCCGACCGGCGCAGCTCTTCCACGTACCCCTCGTACTCCTTCGCCGCACCATCGTTGATCACCGGGCCGAGGTAGTTCTCGAGTTCCGTCGGGTCGCCGATCTTCGTCTGCTCGAGCAGAACGAGCAGCTTCCTGGTAAACGCTTCCTTGGCCGGCTTCTCCACGAAGATCCGTGAGGCGGCGGAACACTTCTGGCCCTGGAGGCCGAACGCGGAACGGAAGACCCCGAGTGCCGCACGGTCGAGGTTCGCGCGCTTCGAGACGATCACCGGGTTCTTGCCGCCCATCTCGGCGATGCACGGGCGCGGGTGGGCGCCAGCGGCGAAGTGCCGGTAGATGCGCATCCCGACGTCGTATGATCCGGTGAAGGTGATGCCGTCGACGCCTGGGTTGCTCATCAACTCCTGCCCGCAGGTGCTGCCGGGACCGGTCACGAAGTTGAAGACGCCCTGCGGCAGCCCGGCGTCCAGGAAGCAGCGCGCCAGCAGGTAACCCGTCCACGGCGTGTCGGTCGCCGGCTTGAAGACCACGGTGTTGCCGGCGACGAGCGCACCGCCCGACGGGCCGCCGGCCAGCGCGACCGGGAAGTTGAACGGCGAGATCACGGCCCACACGCCGTAGGGCCTGAGGACGCTCAGGTTCCGCGCCTTGTAGCCCTTGAGCGGATCGCTGCGCAACGGCTTCTCGAAGCCGTTGTTCTTCTCTACCTGGTCGCAGTAGTACTCGATCAGGTCGGCCGTCTCCTGCACGTCGGCCAGAGCCTCCATGCGGTTCTTCCCGACCTCGAGCGCGTCGATCGCAGCGAAGTCGTACACGCGCCTGGTGATGAGCCCGGTGGCCTTGCGCAGCAGTCGCACCCGCTCCTGCCACCTCAGCCTGCTCCACGCGGGGAAGGCGGCGCGCGCGGCGGCGATCGCGTCCTTCGCGTCCTGGGCGGTCCCTTTCTGGAAGGTGCCCAGCAGCCACGAGTTGTCTATCGGGCTCCGGTCCTCGAACTTCTCGGCCGCGAGGCGTTCCCTGCCCCCGACGAGCATCGGGTACTCGCGCCCGAGGTCGCTCTTCACGCGGGCGAGCGCCTTCTCGAAGTTGCGGTGCAGCCCCAGCGGCGGATCGAACATCGTGGCGTAGGTGAGGCGGAAGCCGGGCAACTTCTTCTTCTTCGACTTGAGAGGCACGCGAATGCTCCGGTGGGTTGGTTGTAGGTGGGTCAAGACTAGCTAGCCTTCCGCCCGCTTTCCAGGGGACGGCACTCTGGCCGGCTGGCTCGTCGCTCGCGTCCCGATCGGTCCGTGCAGTCGCAGTCGGACCGCGTGCGCGCCGAGCTGACACGGCTGGAAAGCGGCCGCTAGACTGCCTTATTGCGTCCGTAATACCTTTCATGTAATATATATGCCATGAAGCGGACGACGGTGTTCCTGGACGAGGCCCTACTCAAGCGGCTCAAGCAGGTGAGTCGCGCCGAGGGCAAGAGCTTCGCAGCCGTGGTGCGGGAGGCGGTGGCGGCGTACCTGGTCGCGCAGCCGGCCTCGGGACCTCGTCCCTTGCCGAGCTGGGTTGGGATGGGAGACAGCGGGCGCTCGGACATCTCGACGCACCTGGACGACTTCCTCTGGACTGATCCGCACGAGTGACCGTCCTCGCGGATACGGGTGCGCTGTTCGCGCTCGCGGATCGTCGCGACTCCTGGCACGGGCGAATGCGTCAGTGGTTGCTGCAGAATCGCGAGCCCATCCTCGTCCCGGTCACCGTGCTCTCGGAAGCGGCCTACCTGATCGGGACCCGCCTGGGCTCGGCGGTCGAGGAGTCGTTGGTGCGCACGCTCGCGGCGGGCGAACCACCGGTGGAGTCGATCGAAGCCGAGGATCTCTCTCGCGCAGCGGACCTGATCGCCGGCTACGCGGACCTGCCGCTCGGCTTCGTTGATGCCTCCATCGTGGCGCTCGCCGAGCGGCTGGACATCGGATCGATCGTGACCACCGACCGTCGCCACTTCGGCGTCGTGAGACCGGCGCACGTCGAGCGGCTCAGGCTACTGCCGTAGCTGGTGGAAAGGGACGAAGACCTCAGCTGAGGTACGATTCGCCCGGCTGCAGGATGACGACCTCCGCCCGCGTCCCGACCGACTTCCTGAACTCTTCCGGATCGGCCGCGACCACGGGGAACGTCCCGTAGTGCATGGGGATCGCGACCTTCGGCTGTACGAACTCGACCGCCCGTGCTGCATCCTCGATCCCCATCGTGTAGTTGTCGCCGATGCAAAGGAGCATCACGTCCACGCGTCCCGCGAGGAGCTGCATCTCCATCGTGAGCGCGGTGTCACCGGTGTGGTAGATGCGCGTGCCGCCCATCGTCACCACGAACCCGCAGGGCCAGGTCGCGAACTTCGACCCGTCGGTGCCCTCGACCTGCCCGCCGTGGATGGCGGGAACCAGCTTCACCCGGCCGAACGGGAAGTCGTGCGCGCCACCGATGTGCATCGGGTGGACGCGGGGCGCGCCCTGCTCGGAGAGGAAGACCGCCAGCTCGTACGGCGCGACGACCGTCGCGTCGTGCATCTTGGCCAGCGGCACCGCGTCGCCAACATGGTCGCCGTGGCCGTGGGTGACCAGGATGCCGTCCACCTTCGGCAGCTGCGCGGCGTCGATGTCGGCTTTCGGGTTTCCGGTGAAAAAGGGGTCGATGACGACGCGCTTTCCCTCGTGTTCGAGGAGGAAGCAGGCGTGGCCGTGCCAGGTGACAGTGGGCATCGTGGCCGGGACAATGCTCCAAGGCCCGGGGCGATGCAAGGGAGCCGCTCTGGCGCGCTTGGAATCCGAGCCGTAGTGTAGCCTATCCGTGATGCCCTTCTTGAGCAGAGAACTCCTGAACCTCAGGAACGGGACGGCGCGTTGCTTGAGCGACAGACGCGGAGCCGCGACTTCAGTCGCGGGTCTCGTATGGGCTGCGCTGCTCGCGCTCGGTGCCGCCGAGCCTGCGCTCGCCCAGTGCCCCGACGGCACCCCGCCGCCGTGCGCCGGCGCGACTCCCCGCGTTTCGGCCGCCGTGACGATCGATCCCAACCGGGTCGCCGTCCTGCCGTTCCGCATCACCACCGCCGATTCGCTCCTTGGCGAGGGTTTCGCCGAGCTGTTGTCAGCCGAGTTCACGGGCCAGGGCGGGCCCCGCGCGCTCGATATGGCGAGCGTGCTGAGCGCGTGGCGTCGGGCGGGAGGCGGGTTGCGCACGCCGATCGCGCAGCCGGCGGCGCTGCGCGTCGCGCAGGGACTTGGCGCGGGGCTGCTCGCGCAGGGGAGTATCGTCGGGCTGGGATCGCGCATCACCGTGACGGCGACGCTCGTTAGCGTGCCCGGCGGTGCGGAGCGCGCGCGCGCGGGACCGGTGACCGGTCCGGCCGACAGTCTCGACGCGCTGCTGCGACGTGCGGCCATCGGCCTGCTCGCCGCGGTCGGCGGCCAGTCGAGGCCCGACGATCGGGTCCGGTTCACGGAATCCCCCGCGGCGATGCGGGCCTACCTGGAAGGGCTCGCGGCGTGGCGGCGGGGCCGGCTCGCCGATGCCGCGGAGTCGTTCGATCGAGCGATCGCGGAAGATTCCGCGTTTGCGCAGGCGCTGTTCCGCCGCTACCTCGCCAGCGGCTGGGGAGTACCCGGCAGCGCACCGTATGAGAGACTCACCTGGGAGCGGCGGGCCCGGCTCTCCCCGCAGGAGCGCACGGTGCTCGAGGCCGTCCTCGGCTCACAGTATCCGCGCGCACGGCTGGCGGAGGAACGCCTGTCGGACCGGCAGCGGGCCG
>JAUYOW010000158.1 GCA_030697825.1 Gemmatimonadales bacterium
CCCTTTCTGGGCCACGAGGCGCGCGCTCATCCCGAACACCGGAGTGCGCGCGCGTTCCGGAAGCTTCCACGCCCTCTGGAGCGCCGCCTTGCACCGGCGCTTCCCCGACTGATCGGCGGCCGAGTAGTTCGCCGTGATCTCAGTGTCGGTTTCCGGGTTCCAGATCACGGTGTCGATGCCATTCAGGATCCCGACGAACCGGTCCCGCAGCCCGACGAACGTGTCGTGCAGCCCGAATCCGCCGGCCTCGGTCCTCAGCTCGATCGCGTGCGTGGGGCTCACTGTCGTCGCCATGTCGGCGTAGGCCAGGCCACCCTTGAGCACGTTCACCCGGCCATACCACTCGAGCCGCTTCAGGTCGTAGAGCGAGTCCGGCAGCCCCACGTCCGCCAGCGTCTCGAACGGGAAGTGGCCCTGGAAGCCGGCGTTGTGGACCGACACCACCGACGCCATGCGGTCGTAGAACGGGTCGCCCGCGAGCACCGCTCGCAGGTACACGGGAGCGAGGGCGGTGTGCCAGTCGTGGGCGTGCAGCACGGCGGGGCCCTGGACGAGCCGGGGCAGCTGCTGGAGCGCCGCGGCGCAAAAGAAAGCGAACCGGCGCGCGTTGTCGGGATAGTCGGCGCCTGCCTCGCCGTAGATCCCGCTCCGGTCGAAGTATTGCGCGTTCTCGACGAAGAAGACCCGCGGCCCCGCGCCCCCAGAGCACAGGCGAAGCAGCCGCGCCTCCTCGCGCCGCGGCCCGACCGGTACCGAGAACGGCTCGCCGGCCGGCTCGAGATCCGGCGCCATTTCCGTCACGGACCGATATAGCGGCACCAGCACGGTGGTATGGTGACCGCACCCGGCCTGGAACGACGCCAATCCCCGCACCGCCTCCGCCAGGCCGCCGGTGCGGGCGAACGGCCAGTACTCCGCTGTCAGGTGGACGACGGAGGGATAGTCAAGCCGTGGGCGGATCGTCCTCACCGGGCTCTCCCCGCAGGGCGGGGATGTAACACTGCGACACGTATTGCTGCACCATCCTCCGCGCCGTGAAGCGCTCCGCCGTCACCTTCAGCGCGTGTTTCATCTTCTGCGCCCAGCCCGGCGAGACTCCCCGCTCGTCCTGGTCGTAATACAGCGGCACGACCTGTTCCTCGAGCAACGCGTACAACTGTTCCGCGTCGGCCGCGTCGGAGTCCTCTTCCGGGCTGGTGAGCGGGATCGCCCAGCCGTTCTGGCCCGTGTACGCCTCCGCCCACCAGCCGTCCATCGTGCTTATCTGCGGCACCGCGTTCAAGCCGGCCTTCATCCCGCTGGTGCCGGACGCCTCCATCGGCACCCGCGGGATGTTGAGCCACACGTCCACGCCCTGCACCATGCGGTGCGCGAGGTGCATCTCGTAGTCCTCGAGGAACGCCAACCGCCCCTCGAAACGCGGGTCACGGGCAAACGAGTAGACCCTCTGCAGCATCTGCTTCCCGGGCTCATCGGCGGGGTGTGCCTTGCCGGCGAAGATGATCTGCACCGGGCGCCGCGGGTTCACCAGCAGCCGGCGCAGCCGCTCGACGTCGCGGAAGATGAGATCGGCGCGCTTGTACGTCGCGAACCGCCGCGCGAAGCCGATCGTCAGCGCCGTGGGGCTGAGCAGCGTCCCAGCGCCGGCCAGCCGCGCAGCTTCGGTCCACTGGTCGTGCCAGCGACGCCGCGCCTCTTCCCGGATGAAGCTGTGCAGGTCCTTCCGCTGCGCCCGGTGCGCCGCCCATAGCTTCACGTCGTCGATGGTGAGGACCTGCTCCCAGAACCCCGGCTCGTCGCCGCGCGACTCCCAGTCCGGCCCCAGTTGTGCGTTCAGCAACTCGCGAACCGACCCGCCCATCCACGTCCCCAGGTGCACGCCGTTCGTCACGTGCAGTATCGGCACCCGGGACATCTCGCGGGCGGGCCAGAGGTCCTTCCAGATGCGCCGCGCTTCCTTGCCGTGCCGTTCCGACACGCCGTTCACCCGACCCGACAGCCGCATCGCCGTGACCGTCATGTGGTAGAGGCCGTGGTCCACGACCGGGTGGCGGCCGAAACCGAAGAATGCCTCCCGCTCGATCCCCATCTCCTCCCAGAAGGGTCCCGTGCAGTGCTCGACCTTCTCGTGCGAGAACATGTCGTGGCCGGCCGGCACGGGAGTGTGGGTCGTGAATACGCTGGTCGCGCGCACCTGCCGCACCGCTTCCTCCGGGGTGGTTCCGGAGGACGTGAGCTCCCGGAGCCGTTCGACGAACATGAACGCCGCGTGCCCTTCGTTCGCGTGCCAGGCCCGCGGCTCGATCCCCAGCGCCCGCAGTACGCGCACTCCGCCGACGCCCAGTATCCATTCCTGCCGGAGCCGCAGCTCGGGCACGCCGGTGTACAGCTTGTGCGACAGCTCCCGGTCCACCGGGTCGTTGCTCTCGAGGTTCGTATCGAGGAAGTAGACCGGCACTCGGCCCACCATCATGCGCCACGCGCCGATGTGCACCTCGCGCCCCGAAGTCCGCACCGTCGCTAGGTGCGGCTCGCCGCCCTTGCCGAGCACCGGCATCAGCGGCGTCATCGCGGGATTGATGCGTTCGTCGGTGTCGTCCTGCCATCCGTCGAGGCGCAGGCGCTGGTCGAAGTATCCCTTCACGTAGAACAGCCCTATGCCCACGAGCGGCACGCCGAGATCGGAGGCTGCCTTGCAATGATCCCCGGCGAGCACCCCGAGTCCTCCCGAGTAGACCGGGACCGAGTTGTGGAGCGCGAACTCGGCGCAGAAGTAGGCGATGGGCCGGGTGAGCGATTCAGGATACCGCTCGGCGTACCAGGTGCCGGCGCCCGAAGCGAGGCTCGCGGCCGCCGTAACCACCTCGTCGTAGCGCGCCAGGAACGCTGGGTCGGCGGCGAGGGTCGTCAGGAGCTGCGGATTGACCCGCTGTAGCATCTCGATGGGGTTGTGGCGCGTCTGGTGCCAGAGCTGTTCGTCGATGGCGCGGAAAACGGCCCGAGCCTCGGGGCTCCAACTCCAGCCCAGGTTCGCCGCGATCCCGGCCAGGCCTTCGATCCGCTTGGGCAAGTAGGGGACGCCGCTCAGGACTTGATCCATAGGTGCGGTAAGTATACGCCCCTTTCATGCGCGTTTCATCCGCTCTTCACGCGGGGGATGCGAGAATTACCTGAAGCCGACGATGAGGACCCCCATGAAGACGCGCCCGGTCTCGACCCGCTGGAACCCCGGTTTCTCCCTGGACGAAGCAGCGCGCATCCGCCGGATGATCGTGACGCGCGGGACGATCACGTGCCCGAACTGCGGCGCGAAGCTGACGCCAAAGGTGGGGCTGGACGGCGAGCGGCGGGTCTGGATTGTGCGCTGCGACGCCTGCGGCCGGGGCGTCGTCGTCCACGGGAACGGCTGAGTCCACGCCACCAGCGCAGACGCGGCGGGGCACTCGCGTGCTGACGCCCGGCTTCACAGCGACGCGATCGGCCGACCGGGCCAAGCTATCGGCACCTCGTGGCGGTGCATAGCTTATCGCGCATGCTCACCTACCCCAACCTCTCGACCCTCGAACACCCGCTCATCCGCCACAAGCTGACCCTCCTGCGCGACAAGCGGACCACCACCAAAGACTTCCGCGATCTCACGGCCGAGATCGCAATGCTCATGGCCTACGAAGTGACGAGCGACCTCCCCACCGAGCCCAAGCAGATCGAGACCCCGCTCGAGCCGATGGAAGGGACCAAGGTCGCAGGGAAAAAACTCGCCCTCGTCCCGATCCTGCGCGCCGGACTCGGGATGGTGGACGGGATCCTGCGCCTTATCCCCTCCGCGCGCGTCGGCCACATCGGCCTCTACCGCGACCACGACACGCTGAAGCCCGTCCCTTACTACTTCAAGGCGCCCAGCGCGCGCGAGCAACGCGACTTCTTCATCCTCGACCCGATGCTCGCCACCGGCGGCTCTGCCGTGGACGCCTGCACCACGCTGAAGGGCGCCGGGGCCCGATCGATACGCTTCCTCTGCATCGTCGCCGCGCCCGAAGGCGTCGAGAAGATGCTCGCCGAGCACCCCGACGTCCCGATCTATGCCGCGTCGCTCGACCGCCAGCTCAACGAGCACGGCTACATCCTTCCCGGCCTGGGCGACGCCGGGGACCGGCTCTTCGGCACGCGGTGAGACTCACCTGCTGGGGAGCCGCGGGAGAAGTCACCGGCTCGATGCACTTGGTCGAGGTCGGGAGCCAGCGAATCCTGCTCGACTGCGGCCTCTTCCAGGGGCGCCGCGAGGAAGCGCGCAAGAAGAACCAGAGCTTCCCCCTCAAGCCCGGTGACATCGACGTCGTGGTGCTGAGCCACGCGCATATCGACCACGCGGGCCGCCTTCCCATCCTCACCAAGATCGGCTACACCGGGCCCATCTTCTGCACGCCCGCCACCCGGGACCTGGCCTCGATCATGCTGCCCGACGCGGGCTTCATCCAGGAAAAGGACTTCGAGTTCCTGCAGAAGCGTGGCCACAATGGGCTCGCGGAGCCGCTCTATACCGCAGCCGACGCGAGGGCCGTCTCGGAGCACATGATCTCCGTGCCGTACGGGCGACCGCTCGACATCACCTCCCGGGTCCGGCTCACCTACACTGACGCGGGCCACATCCTCGGCTCCGCCTCGGTCGTGCTCGACATCGACGGCCCGGGCCGCGCGCGCCGCCTCGTCTTCTCGGGCGACATCGGGCGCTGGGGCCTGCCGATCATCCGCGACCCGCAGCCGCCGGAGGGTGCGGCCGATGTCCTCATCGTCGAGAGCACCTACGCCAACAAGACGCACGAGTCGGTGGCGGGCGCGCAGGACCTGCTCGCGAAGTACGTCGGGACCGTCGCGAAGCGCGGCGGCAAGATCTTCATCCCCAGTTTCGCGGTGGGTCGCACCCAGGAGATCGTCTACGAGCTCCACGGCTTGGCCCGCGCCGGGAAGATCCCCCAGGTCCCGATCTACGTGGACTCCCCGCTCGCGGTGAACGCCACCGACGTCTTTCGCCTGCACCCCGAGGCGTTCGACAAGAGCGAGGAGCTGATCGGGAAGACGACCGACCTCTTCACCTTCCCGCTCGTTAGGTACGTCCGGTCGGTGGAAGAGTCGAAGCGGCTGAACGGCACCCGCGGACCAGCGATCATCATCGCCGCGTCGGGGATGGCCGAGTCCGGCCGCATCCTGCATCATCTCGCCAACGGCGTCGGCGACCACCGCAACATGGTGCTCTTCGTCGGCTTCCAGGCGAGCTACACCCTCGGCCACCGCCTCCAGGACGGCGCGCGCGACGTGAAGATCTTCGGCGAGATGGTCCCGGTCCGCGCCGAAGTCGCCACCATCGGCGGGTACTCCGCCCACGGCGACCGCACCGAGCTGAAGCGCTGGGTGGAGGGCTTGGGCCCCCGGCCCAAGCACACCTTCTGCGTCCACGGCGAATCGGAACAGCTTCAGGCCATGGCCGGCATCGTCCGGGAGCTTGGTGTTTCAGACGTGAACGTCCCAGCCCTCGGTCAAGCCTTCGAGATCTAACCGCACCAACCTTTCGGCTCCTACCGCTGTCCCAAGTTGTGAAACCAGACATCTACACCTGTCGTATGGCTCGTGTCTGACGCCATTCGCCGTTCGATCGCCTGGGAGTCCGTATGCTCAGTTCGCTCGCCGCCGTCACGTTCGCGGCCAGTTCCGCGTTTGCCGCCCAGCCGGTTCCTGCCCACCAGACGGCGGCGAATCAGCTCTCGGCCACCTCTGCCACGGATACGCTCCGCGCCAGGGCGACGGGGACGGCGATCCGCGCCGTGCCGTCGGCGCCGCGGCTCGACGGCAGGCTGGACGAGCCGATGTGGGCCCTGGCGCCCGTGATGTCCGACTTCACCCAGCGCGATCCTAACGAGGGCCAGCCGGCGACCCAGCGCACCGAGGTCCGGGTCCTTTTCACCGACGACGCGTTGTACGTCGGCGTGCGCGCGTTCGACTCGGAGCCCGACCGCATCGCGGCCCAGCTCACGCGACGCGACGCCGATTCGCCGTCGGACTGGATAGTCGTCGCCGTGGACTCGTATCACGACCGCCGCACGGCCTTCCAGTTCTGGGTGAACCCGGCCGGGGTCAAGCGCGACGTCTACGTTTTCAACGACAACGAGGAAGACGATTCGTGGGATGCGGTCTGGGAGGTCTCGACGACGCGCGACGCGAACGGGTGGACGGCCGAGTACCGCATTCCGTTCAGCCAGCTCCGCTTCCCTCGCGCCGAGTCGCAGAGCTTCGGCTTCAACGTGGCGCG
This sequence comes from Gemmatimonadales bacterium, assembly GCA_030697825.1. Lineage (NCBI taxonomy): Bacteria > Pseudomonadati > Gemmatimonadota > Gemmatimonadia > Gemmatimonadales > Gemmatimonadales bacterium. The sequence goes on from JAUYOW010000158.1 coordinate 6,302, forward strand.
CAAGATCAACCGCACCAACGAGTTCAACATGTGGCGCCTGATCCCCAAGAACGCCTCCGGCCAGGTGTCGCTCTACGGCGACCTCGACGGGATCGAGGGCATCCGCCCGCCGCGGCGCCTCGAGATCCTTCCTTATTCGGTCGGCCGCGCCGCCCGCACCATCGCGGAGCAGGGAAACCCCTTCCGGACCGGCTCGGAGGCGTCGGGCTCCTTCGGCGCGGACCTGAAGTACGGCGTCACCTCCAACCTGACGCTCGACGCCACGATCAACCCCGACTTCGGGCAGGTTGAGGCGGATCCAGCGGTGGTGAACCTCTCGGCGTTCGAGTCGTTCTTCCCCGAGCGGCGGCCCTTCTTCACCGAAGGTGTGAACATCTTCCGGTTCCCGCTCGGCTTCGGCGACGGTGACGGAGCGAGCGAGGGGCTGTTCTACTCGCGGCGCATCGGGCGGCAACCGCAAGGCGACGCCGATCCTCGCGGCGGCTACGCGGAAGGGATCGACCACACGTCCATCCTCGGTGCGGCGAAGCTGTCGGGAAAGACGCCCTCGGGGTGGACGATCGGCCTCCTGGGCGCGCTCACGGCCGCAGAGCGCGCCGACGTGCGCGACTCCTCAGGCACCCGCTTCGCGGACGTGGTCGAGCCCCGCTCGCAATACTTCGTGGGCCGGCTGGCGCGCGACTTCCGCCAGGGCCGCACCGTGGTCGGCCTGTTCGGGACGGCGATGAGCCGAGACCTGCCCGCGGGCCTCGACTATCTGCGCAGCTCCGCCTACACGCTCGGGCTCAACTGGTCGCATCGCTTCGCGCACGACACCTACGCCTTCCGCGGCTTCGCCGTGGGCAGCGACGTGCGCGGCTCCACGGCGGCCATCACCAGCACCCAGCGTTCCTCCGCGCGTTACTTCCAGCGGCCGGACAACGACTACACGGATCTGGACACCACGTTGACAGCGCTCTCGGGCCTCGCGGCGCAGGCGACGATCGGCAAGGAATCGGGCTCCTGGCGATGGGTCACCGGCCTGGATACGCGCTCGCCCGGCTTCGAGGCCAACGACATGGGGTTCATGCGCAACGCGGACTACGTCAACCAGTTCGCGTGGGTGCAGCGCCGCTGGACGCGTCCGGGACGGGTGTTCCGCCGGTTCAACGTCAACCTGAACCAGTGGGCCAATTGGGACTTCGGCGGCGAGCGCACCAACCTGGGCGGGAACGTCAATTCCAACTTCACGCTCCTCAACTACTGGGGCGGGTTCTTCGGGTTCAACCGCAACCAGGGCGGCCTGTCGACCGGCGCGCTGCGCGGCGGGCCGGCGATCAAGTCGACCGGCGGCACCAACGGTTGGGCCGGCTTCTTCTCCGACGAGCGCAAGGCGCTGCGAACGAACACCTTCGGGTGGTTCTGGCGCGCCGACGAGGGCGGCAGCTGGGCGGCAGGCATCTCGACCGACCTTTCGTGGCGGCCTTCGGGCCGGATGGACTTCAGCTTTTCGCCCAACGTCAACCGGAACGTGGACGACTGGCAGTATGTGGACACCAGGACGGCGCTCGGAGCGGACCAGTACCTGTTCGGCGAGATCCGCCAGACGACGCTGTCCATGGGGCTCCGCGGCAGCATGACCTTCACGCCGACGCTCACGCTCCAGCTCTACGCCGAGCCGTTCTACTCGGCGGGCCGCTACCCCGAGTTCAAGCGCGCCGCCGACACCCGGGCGGCACACTACGCCGACCGGTTCGACGTCTTCACCGGCAGCCGGGCACAGCGCGACGCCGACGGCAACGTGCTGATAGACATCGACGGCAACGACACGACCGACGTGACGCTCGACAACCCTGATTTCTCCTTCGTCTCGTTCCGGTCGAACGTGGTGCTGCGGTGGGAGTACCGGCCGGGCTCTACCGTTTTCGTGGTGTGGCAGCAGAACCGCAGCGGCTTCTCCTCCG
>JAUYOW010000159.1 GCA_030697825.1 Gemmatimonadales bacterium
ACGACGGCGGGGCTTCGTCGCGGATCCATGCGCCGGACAGGAGTCGAACCTGCGACCTCCAGCTCCGGAGGCTGGCGCTCTATCCAGCTGAGCTACCGGCGCAAATGAGACCGGGAATGGGGAATCGGGGACGATTGCCGACTCCCGATTCCCGGTCTGCAGTCGGGGTGGGCGGATTTGAACCGCCGACCTCTCGGAGACCAATACTAGCCGCTGAGCTGGAAACTGCGCAACGGCGGGGCTTCCTGGGCGGCTCTTCAACATCGCAGAGCCCCGAAGCGCCACCGAAGCGCATCACGAACAGCAATCCGAAGAGCAATCGAGCCGGGCGGTTGTGCTGGTGCGGGCCGTTGCGCTCATCCTGGGCCCGGAGCCCGCCGGAGGACGCGCGGCGGGTGTTGACAGAATCGCATCCGCGCATTACCTGAGATCAGAGACCATCGGGCCCAAGTTCATCTTCTTCCCCGGCAGGACGGCCTTGGCACAGACGACCGACCCCGCCGAGCCGGCGCTTGGCGTGCCCCAATGAGCATCGCCGCGCTGCTCCTCGCGCTCCAGGCCCTCGCGCGGGCCGACAGTGTGCACCCCGTGCTCGCCTTTCCGGAGCCGGGGCTCGACGATCCGGCCGCCTACCACGGCTACCAGACCAGACTGTATCGCGACGCGAAGGGGAACGCCCTCCAGGTGTACCTGAATCGTCGCAGCGGGCGCGTGGTCCAGTTATGGGCGGACGCGGCCAACCAGAGCGCCGGCTTCACCGCGCGCGACTCGGGCGGCAGGCCGGCCGCGCTGGTGTGGGGGGCATCGGGCGCGGTGGTGGCTGCGGCCGGTGGGACGCGTTCGCTCGCCTACACCCTCTCGGCGCCGTCGCCGATCGCGATCGGCCTGTTCCTGTTGGGTTCCATGCGCGTCGAGCGGGACTTCCAGTATGCGGGCCGCGATTCGCTGCCCCTCGACGCGCCACCGTTTCCGCAGCCCGAGCTCCTGGACCTGATCGCGAACCTCGAGCGTCTGGACCCGCGCGAGCGCGCGCGCCACCTGACCCTCCTCGGCGCGCGGACCGTCGCCGAGTTGCGCGCGCGGCTCGAGCCCCGCATCGCGCTGCGCGCCGGTCCCGCGTGGGCGGTCCGCGTCGCGCAGCGGAGCTTCGACGGCAAGACGCACTTGTCGCTCGTGCTGGAGGGGGACGGTCGGGAGACCGTGCCCGCGCGTGCCGGCGGCGTGGTCACGATCCGGTCGCGGACGGGTGGCCCGGTCCGATTCACCGTGCGCGTCACCACGGACGCGCCGGCGCTCACGGCGCTCGCGCGCGACGAGATCTTCACCGACGACTTCTGGCGGTTCTACGACGCCGTCCGCGCCGACACCAGTCGTCCCGAGCGGTTCCGCCGGCTCGAGCGCGAGGTGCGTGGCGTCGAGCTCCTGTGCTACCGCGAGAAGGTGATGGCCGGGCTCCCCAACTTCGCGACCTACTTCGGGCGGGATGGGATGATGACGGCGCTCCTCATGGAGCCGGTGTGGAGGCCCGCGATGCGGGAGCACGTGATCGCGAGCGTGCTCCGGAAGCTCGCGCCCGACGGCGACGTGAGTCACGAGGAGGCCCTTGGCGGCCAGGCGATCCGCGAGAACGCCGCGGCCTACAACCGGGTGCTCGACGAATACCGCCGGCGCCGCGCGGCCGGCGACGGGGCGCTCGCCGACAGCGCCCTGGTACGCGCCCGCGCGACGCTCGGCGACCTCCAGGCCGTGCGCGAGAACTACGGGATGGTGGACGACGACTTGCAGTTGCCGGTGCTCGCGGCACGCTATCTCGCGGACTCGACCATGCCGCCCGCCGCGAAACGCCGCTTCCTGCTCGCGCCGTCCGGCGGGCCGGGGTCGCCGCCCCGGCTCGTCGCGTTGCTCCGTAACCTGGCGTTCGTCACCCGGCAGGTGGCTCCCTACGCCCAGGCACCCGTGGCCGCCAATCTCGTCGGCTTCCCGCCGGAAGAGGCAGGCGGCTGGAGGTCGGCCAGCTGGCGGGACTCTCGGGTCGGTTATGCCGGCGGCCGGTTCGCGATGGACGTGAACGTGGTGTGGGCGCCGCTCGCGCTCCGGAGCGTGGCCCGGATCCTCGACGCCCTGGCGCAGCTTGGGCTCCCCACGGACTCGCTCGAGGCGCCCGCGCCCGAGATTCGCGGCTCGCCCCTCGCCTCGTACGCGGGGGATCGGCAGGCGCTGGAGCGCGCGATCGCCACCTGGCGCGGGGCAGCGCGGCATTTCGAGGTCGCGGTGGCGCCGGAGAGCGCCCGTCGTCGCATCGAGGCCAGGCTGAGCTCGCTGCCCGCGCCGGAGCGGCGGCATTGGCAGGGCGTGCTCGAGCGAACCCCGCTCACCGACACGCTGCGCTTTCTCGCCCTGTCGCTCGACGAGGGGGGGCGGCCGATTCCGGTCATGAACACCGACCCCGGCATGCTGCTGCTGCTCGGCGTGCCGCACACCGTCACCGAGATGCTGCGGCCGCTCCTGCTGCCGTATCCCCTGGGAGTGTTCGTCGCGACGCTCGGTCCGCTCGCCGCGAACGACGCCTACGCCCCGCCGGAGGTGTGGGAGATGTTCCGGAACGACCTGTATCACTCGCCACGCGTCGTGTGGGGTCGCGAGGTCAACGTGCTGCTCGCCGCGCTCGCGCAGCGGCTGCTCGCCTCGGACGCCGCGTCGCCCGACGCTCCGGTCCTGCGCAGCGCGCTGCGCCAGCTCCTCGATGCCGTGGAGCGATCGGGGCTGAAAGACCAGGAGCTGTGGAGCTACGAGATCGCGGGCGACACGCTGCGCCCGGCGCGCTACGGATCGAGCTCCGACGTCCAGCTCTGGAATCTGACCGACCTCGCCGTCCAGTACCTGCTCGCGCGCCTCCCCAACCCTGACCCCTCGCGCCAATGACCAACCTCGCTCCGCTGGACGTCCTCGTCATCGCCGGGTACTTCCTCGCGCTGCTCTGGATCTGTTACTGGGCCGCACGCCGAGAGAAGAACGATAGCGCCGACTACTTCCTGGCGAGCCGCGACGTCGGCTGGCTCGCGGTCGGCGGGAGCCTGTTCGCCTCCAACATCGGCAGCGAGCACCTGGTCGGGCTCGCCGGGACCGGGGCGGCGAGCGGGCTCGCGGTCGGCCATTTCGAGTTGCTGGCGTGCCTGATCCTGCTGCTGCTCGGGTGGACCTTCGCCCCGTTCTACCTGCGCAGCGGCGTCTACACCATGCCCGAGTTCCTGGAGCGGCGCTACAACGCCGCCACGCGCTGGTATCTCACGACCGTGTCCGTCATCGGCTACGTGCTCACCAAGATCAGCGTGACCCTGTTCGCCGGCGCCATCGTCGTGAAGGCCGTCACCGGACTCGACATCTGGACGGGCGCCGCGGTGCTCGTGATCGCGACCGGCCTGTACACCGTGGCGGGCGGCCTGCGCGCCGTCATCTACACCGAGCTGATGCAGACCTTCGTGCTCATCCTCGGCTCGGCGGCGCTCCTCGTCGCGGGATTGGCGGCGGTCGGGGGCTGGAGCGGGCTCGAGGCACGCATGCCGTCCGACTTCTTCTCGATGTGGAAGCCCGCGGATCACGCTCAGTTCCCCTGGACCGGGATCGTGTTCGGCGCCCCGATCCTCGGCGTGTGGTACTGGTGCACCGATCAGTACATCGTGCAGCGGGTGCTCGCCGCGCGGAACCTGGGGGAGGCCCAGCGGGGCACCATCATGGCGGGGTTCCTGAAGATCCTCCCCGTCTTCATCTTCGTGCTCCCCGGCGTCATCGCGGCGGCGCTGTACCCGGACATCCGGGGCGGCGCGGCCGACCAGGCCTACCCGACCATGGTGACCCGTCTGCTGCCGCCCGGGCTGAAGGGCCTCGTCCTCGCCGGGATGCTCGCCGCGCTGATGAGCTCGTTGAGCTCGGTCTTCAACTCGTGCTCCACACTGCTCACCTGGGACGTGTACCGGAAGCTCCGACCCGGAGCCAGCGAGCGGCGACTCGTGACCGTGGGCCGCCTGACCACGGGCGTCCTGGTGGTGCTCGGCCTGCTGTGGATCCCATTCATGAAGTACATCTCGCCGCAGCTCTACATCTATCTCCAGAGCGTGCAGGCGTACATCGCGCCCCCGATCACGGCCTGTTTCCTGCTCGGCCTCTTCGTGCCGCGGCTCAACGGGACCGGCGCCATGGCGTCGCTGTGCACCGGGTTCGTGCTTGGCGCGCTGCGGTTCGGGCTCGAGCTCGCGCGCTCGGGGGCAGGGCTGGCGCCCGGGACGGTATGGGAGTGGATCGCGGCGATCAATTTCCTGCACTTCGCCGTCCTGCTGTTCGTCGTCTGCGCGGCGGTGCTGGTCGGCGTCAGCCTGGTGACGGCTCCCCCGGCGCCCGAGAAGATCGCCGAGCTCACCTATCGGGGAGCCGGTCCTGCGGTGCTGGCGCTTCCCTCGGGCGCGCGCCGCACGAACGTCATGCTGTCCGTACTGCTCGCCGCCGCGGTCGGGGTCGTGTGGATCGTGTTCCGGAGAGATCCGCCGTGCCCTCGACTCGAGCGCCGTCTCGCGGGCCAGCCAGCCGCGGTCCAGGCCGACCGCGCACTGCTGTCGCCGCCGTAACCGTCGGCAGGATAACCTTTTCCGCGGCTCGCGGCGGGGCGCATTTCCCATCCCCCCGGGGCTGAGGCGCGGGCCTCCCTTATTCCCGACCTTGACACTACGATTTTGGGCGACAAGATTCACACTACCGCGGCGGAGGTGGTCCGACGCGCTCCCATCGCTC
>JAUYOW010000160.1 GCA_030697825.1 Gemmatimonadales bacterium
CCTCGTGCAAGCGCTTGCCGTGATCCCTGGGTGCACGGTGACCGTCTTGGATGATTTCTCCTCCGGCAAGGAACGCGTCGCGGTAAAGAACGTGGAGTATATCGAAGGCTCTATCGTGGATGACGAGAAACTGGCGCGCGAGCGGTTGCGCGAGCTGATCGCCGACATCGGCGGCTACACCGTCGTCGGTCAGGCCGCCAACGGCGCCGAAGCGGTGGAAATGACCGCCGAGTTCAACCCCGACGTGCTGCTGATGGACATCCGCATGCCGGGCATGGACGGCCTCGAGGCGGCCATGCACCTGATGGGCATGGAGCACCCGCCGAGCGTGATCTTCACCACCGCCTACGACCAGCACGCGCTCGACGCGTTCGAGGTCAACGCCGTGGATTATCTGCTGAAGCCGATCCGCAAGGACCGGCTGGCGCACGCGCTCGCCAAGGCGCGCAAGCTCACCGTGAAGCAGCTCAAGGAGGTGAACCAGGCGCGCGAAGAGGCGCCGGCGCGCACCCACGTCAGCGTGCACATGCGCGGCAACATCCGTCTGGTGCCGGTGCCCGATATCATGTATTTCGTCGCCGACTCGAAGTACGTCGTGGCGCGCGCGGCCGCCGAGGAACATCTGATCGAGGATTCGCTGGTGAACCTGGAGAAGGAGTTCGGCGAGCGCTTCCTGCGCATCCACCGCAACGCCTTGGTCGCCACCGGCTATATAAAAGGTCTCGAGAAAACCCCGGCCGGTACCTGGCAGGTGGTGCTGCGCGGCGTGGACAAGAAACTCGACGTCAGCCGCCGGCACGCCGCCACGGTACGGCGCTGGGCGCGCAACCGCCCGCTGCGTTGACCTGCGCGCAGGACAGCGTGCGCTGCCGGTGCGCGGTGGCGGTCGCCTGCTCGATCGCCTGTTCGAGATACCCAAGATAGAAATCCGGTGTGCCGTAGCCGAACAACTGCGGCGCCAGCTCGCGCCCGGTGGCGTCGTACAGCCGGATCACGGGCGTGAACGCGACCCGCTCGCGGCGGGCGAATTCCCCGTGGCTCGTGCGTTGCCCGGTGAAATCCGTCAGCGGCGCGCCGCCGCCGACCTCGACCACACGGATCAGCAGCCGTCCGCGGTAATCGCCGCGGACGTGCATCGGGCGCAGGTAAAGGTTTTCCACCTCGCGGCAATACGGACAGGACGCGTTGGTGAAAAACACCAGAATCGGCGCGCGCCCGGCGCCGTCGGCGACAAAATCGCGTGCCGGCGGCAAGCCCTCGGCCGCTGTTTCGGCAACTGCTCCCGGCGTTGCTCTACCTCTGCCCTCCAGGGACGGAGTAATGCCGCGTGAGGGCCTGGATGACTCGGAGCGGCCTCCATCCATGAAGTCGTCGGTCAAGCTCAAGACGGCTTCTT
>JAUYOW010000161.1 GCA_030697825.1 Gemmatimonadales bacterium
TCGACGGCCTGCCGGGCGAGGACATCGACGCCTGCCGGAAAATCGCCGACGATCTCGGCGTGCATTTCCGCCGGCGCGTGCTCGACAACGTCGGCTGAGTTTCGCAAGGACCTCGTCTGTCCGGCCGGTGGCCTGCCGGCGCTCAAGGCCGCCGTTGATAACGGTGCCGACGCGGTCTACATCGGCTTTCGCGACGGCACCAACGCCCGCAACTTCCCCGGCCTCAATTTCGATCTCGCCGAAGCCCGTCAGGGCATCGACTACGCGCACCGCGCCGGCCGGCGCGTGTTTCTCGCGATCAATACCTACCCCTCGGCCTTGCAGTGGGACAAATGGTGCGCCGCGGTGGACCAGGCCGCGGGCTTACGCGTGGACGCGCTGATCCTCGCCGACCCCGGGCTCATGCAGTACTGCACCGCGAAGCACCCGCAACAGCGTCTGCATCTGTCGGTACAGGGTTCGGCCACGAATGCCGAGGCGATCGGCTTCTATGCGCGCCAGTTCGGGGTGCGGCGCGCGGTGCTGCCGCGCGTGCTGTCGCTCACCCAGGTGCGCGCCATCATCCAGCGCGTCGGTGTCGAGGTCGAGGTATTCGGTTTCGGCAGCTTGTGCGTGATGGTCGAGGGTCGCTGCGCGCTGTCGTCCTATGTCACCGGCGCGTCGCCCAACATGAGCGGCGTGTGCTCGCCGGCGAAGAGCGTGCGCTGGGAGGAAGCAGCGGACGGCCGGCGGTCGCGCCTCAACGGCGTGCTGATCGACATCTACCGCGAAGGCGAGGCCGCCGGTTATCCCACGTTGTGCAAGGGGCGGTTCGAGACCGGCGGGCATACCTATTACGCCATCGAGGAACCGACCAGCCTCAACGTGCTCGATATTCTGCCGCAGCTCAAAGACGCCGGCGTGGCCGCCATCAAGGTCGAGGGGCGCCAGCGCAGCCCGGCGTATGTCGCGCACGTGACGCGCACGCTGCGTGCCGCGCTCGATGCCTGCGCGCGCGACCCGCAGCACTACACGCCGCGCGCCGAGTGGGTGGCGGCGCTCGACAAGGTCGCCGAGGGCGCGTGTCACACGCTCGGCGCGTATCACCGGCCGTGGCAATAAAAGAGGGGTGAGGTTCGATGTACGAGGCGCGAGGGCGATGAGGCTTTCTCTGGGCCCGATTCTCTACTTCTGGGACCGCGACGCGGTTTTCGATTTCTACGCGCGCGTCGCCGACGCACCGGTGGACATCGTGTACCTGGGTGAAGTCGTGTGCGCCAAGCGCCG
>JAUYOW010000162.1 GCA_030697825.1 Gemmatimonadales bacterium
CCCTCGCTGGCCAGGTGCTCAGCCTCACGAAGCTGAACTGGGCCTCAACCGATTCCCTTTGCGCTGAGCCGATTACCACCAAGTACGCCGGTGACATCGCGTACCTCACGGCAGCGTTCATGCGCCAAGCCGGCACGTTCCGTCTTCATCCCGTGCTGGAGCGGACGCCGTGGTTCATCTAGCTAGGTCGCTCTGTCTCTAGGGCAACCGCGGGCGGGGTGGTGCTGCTTATGGTGCCACTTCCGGTGCCACTTCGCCCCGAGAATCCCTCGGATTGGTCGTTTTCGATCCCGGCAGTTCGTCGCGAATCTCCTTGAAACCCGAGAACTTGCCGGAATCCGGACTTTGAACCAAACTGCCTGATAAGCGTGAGGTCGGTAGTTCAACTCTACCCAGGCCCACTACTGCAAGTACGAAGACGCCACGGACGCCAAGTAGCGACAGACAAGGGCCTCGCGAGGAGCGGGGCCTTCTGCATAATAATGGCTAATACGATATTATAATAGCGATATTGACATTATAATGTCGTTGCGGTATACTGGACGCACGAAAGCGAGGACTCCACGAGGCCAACGGGGCGGCCCCAGAGCGCGTTGCGGCATCCACTCAATCACATCCTCGGCACCGAGGCCGCCGTCCGGGTGCTGCGGGTGGTGATGCTATCGGACATCCCGGTCGGGGTCTCCGAACTGGCGCGGCTGACGTCGTTGCAGGCGAGCGGCGTGGCGCGGGTGTGCACCAAGCTCGAGGACCTCGGGGTGATCGAGGCGGTGGGGCGTGGCGCGCGGAACCGGCAATTCCGCCGGGCGGCGCGCTTCGGGCTGTCCGGGTCGCTCATGATGGTGTTCACCCACGAGCGCGGCCGGGCGGAGCAGGTCATGCAGGACCTCAAGGCCGCGGTGCAGACCGGATCCGCGCCCATGCGGGCCGGGTGGATCGAGGGGCCGGTGGCGCGCGGCGCGGACGGTCCGGGAGAGCCGGTCGTGGTGGGGGTGCTGGCCGAGCCGGCGGACGTGGAGAGGGTCCGGGAGGAGGTCTGGCGGAAGCTGCTCGACCTCCAGCTCCAGCGCGATCTCACCATCGAGCTGCGCGTCGTCACGATCGCCGATCTCAAGACCGCCTCCAGGGAGCGACGGGCGGAGCTGGAACAGGTGCTGCCGCTGCTGGGGCCACCGCCGCTCGATCTCCTCGAGTCCAGGGCCGCGAAGGGCGGCCGGACGAACAGCCCTCGGCACCAGAGGCATGGTGACCTTGATGCGCGCTCCCTTGAGCTGGGGCGAATGGTGGCGGACCGCATCCGGCGTGATCCCTCGTTGGTGGACGAGGCGAAGCGCTACATCGAGCGGCGCCTCCCCCTGGCCTCCTCGGGGGAGCGCCTGGAGCTCGAAGAGTGGCGCGGCATTCTGAGGACGATGTCTCTCTCCCGTCTGCGGCGGTTCCTGTTGCAGGACGATGCGCGGGCGACGCGGCTAAGGCAGTCCTCGCCGTTCCTGTCGGCCATCACGCCCGAGCTCCGACAGCTGTTCGCCGGGCCGGCGGGCACGAAGTGACGCGGGAGGAGTTGGAGCACGCCATCCGCGCCGCGTGCGACGTCGCCCAGGACGACGCGGTCTACGTTTCGCCTTTCTGCGGAGGAGTTCCGGAACTTGAGGAGCCAATCTGGCACCTCAAGTTCATGGGGCGGGAGTCGGTGTACGGGCTCTCGCGCAGCGAGGTCGAGCGCGCCAACGGCGCCTCGTCGCCGAGTCCCGCGATCATCGCATTCAGCTCTTCCGCCTGCGCGCGCATCCCCTGCGCCTCGGCCTCCAGCCGGCGCACCAGGTTCGGGGCTGCGGTATTATTCGCTTGGTGCTTGACAGTCACACCCGTCCTGCATAGTTTCACGTTTCATGAAACCTGAAAGACCCCTCTCGTGCCGCTGAAACAACCGTCCCTGAGACCGGGCGATGTCGCCGTCGCCCTCGAGCTCGCGGTACGGCCGGGTCAGGGGCTGGTGCCGCTGGCAACAGCGGTCGGCATCAGCCTTGGGGAGGCGCACAACGCGGTGCGTCGGCTGCGCGCGGCGCGGTTGGTGCGGCCAGACGAGCGACACGTCATTGTACCGTCGCTCCTGGA
>JAUYOW010000163.1 GCA_030697825.1 Gemmatimonadales bacterium
ATTCCTGGCGCAGCGGCTCGAACGGGAGCGCGGCCGGCGGGTACGGGCTTGATGCCTTAAGCTTGCATTACCGAAAAGCCCGCGAAGTGATATCCTCCGGTGTGGAAGCCACGTCGGAACGGAGACGTGCGGCACCCTTTACCGGCACTCATGAGGAGGAATCCACGTGGCCGACAAGAAGATCATCGCGGTGATGGGCGCGACCGGCGCCCAGGGCGGCGGACTGGTCCGCGCCATCCTGAACGACCAGGGCAGTTCCTTCATGGCGCGCGCGCTGACCCGCGACGTCAACTCCGACAAGGCACGGACCCTGGCGGCGCAAGGCGCCGAGGTGGTAGCCGCCGACCTCGACGACCTCGAGAGCCTCAAGCGGGCGTTCGCGGGCGTGCACGGCGTCTACTGCGTAACCTTCTTCTGGGCGCACTTCTCGCCCGAGAAGGAAATCGCGGGTGCCCGCGCCATGGCCCAGGCCGCGAAGCACGCGGGCGTCAAGCACGCCATTTGGTCCACCTTCGAGGACACCCGCAAATGGGTGCCGCTGGGCGACAACCGCATGCCCACGCTGATGGGCAAGTACAAGGTCCCGCACTTCGACTCCAAGGGCGAGGCCAACGCCTCGTTCACCGAGTTGGGGGTGCCGACCACGTTCCTCCTGACGTCGTGGTACTGGGAGAACCTCATCTACTTCGGCATGGGCCCCAAGAAAGGCCCCGACGGCAAACTGGCGTTCACCCTGCCGATGGGCGACAAGAAGATGCCGAGTATGACCGCCGAGGACATCGGCAAGTGCGCCTTCGGCATCTTCCAGCGGGGCGGCGAGTTCATGGGCAAGACGGTCGGCGTGGCCGGCGAGCACCTGACTGGTACGCAGATGGCCGCCTCGCTGACCAAGGCGCTGGGCCAGGACGTCCGCTACAACGCGGTGACTCCCGACGTTTACCGCAGCTTCGGTTTCCCGGGCGCCGAGGACCTCGGCAACATGTTCCAGTTCAAGCGCGACTTCGAGAAGGACTACTGCGGCGCCCGCAACCTGGACGTCGCCCGCGCCCTCAACCCGGCGCTCCAGACCTTCGACCAGTGGCTGGCGCAGAACAAGAGCCGCATCCCGCTCGAGTAGCGGAGTTGCCCACCGCAAAGTTTGAACTCGCCATCGAGGTCCGGGAAGCGGACATAGATGAGCTGGGTCACGTGAACAACGTCGTGTACCTGCGCTGGGTCCAGGAGGTCGCGATCGCGCACTGGTTTGCGCTCACTACACCGGCCCAGCAGGCCGGCGTGGTCTGGGTGGTCGTCCGGCACGAGATAGACTACCAGCACGCGGCGCTCCTGGGCGAGGGGATCGTCGCCCGGACCTGGGTGGGCCCGGCATCGAAGAATACCTTCGAACGCCACACCGAGATCCTGCGGGCTCAAGACCGGCGGCTCCTCGCGCGGGCGCGCACCGTGTGGTTCCCGATAGACCCCCACTCCGGCCGACCGATGCGGGTCGCGGACGACGTGAGGGCCCTGGTCTCGGTGCCGGAATAGGATCGTGCCGGCCCGAATCGTCGCCCGCTGAGAGGCTCGGAAGTCGGGTCACGGGATGATCTCTCGCTGGCCGAAGCGCGCCGCACGTGGCCTGCCGTCCGGCGGTCCCACAAAAGATGAGGCCGGCTCACCTTGCGGCAAGCCGGCCTGCATCATCTGGTGCGCGGCCTTACGCGGCGCCGAGCTTGACCACGTTCTCGGCCGCCGGGCCCTTCTGGCCCTGGACGACGTCGAACTCAACGCGCTCACCTTCGGCGAGGCTCTTGAAGCCATCGGCCTTGATCGCGGAGTGATGGACGAAACAGTCCTTCTCGCCATTCTCCGGGGTGATGAAACCGAAACCCTTCGCGTCGTTGAACCACTTCACTTTGCCGGTGGTACGCATACTGACCTGCTCCTCTTTGGATGTGTAATCGGAGTCCGGTCAGTGCCGTGCCGCCGACTACGTTGGTGTTCGTGATCAAAGCCCTCACGATAGGCCGCGCAGATAGCGCGCAATAATCCTAACCCGGTTGCCCCCAAACCACAATGCACTGCATTTTGGGGCCCAAGGGAGGCCCATGTCACGCCATCCAGAGCCCATCGTACTGCTCCTTGCCGGCGCCGCCCTGCTGGCCGTGTCGGCCGTTCATCCGTACGACTGGACGACCTGGGTCCTCGAGGTCGCGCCGCTGCTCATCGGGGTGCCGGTGCTGGTGGTCACAGCCGGCCGGTTCCCCCTCACGCCCCTGCTCTACCGGCTCATCTTCATCCACGCCCTCATCCTCCTGGTCGGCGGGCACTACACGTATGCCCGGGTGCCACTGGGCTTCTGGGTCCAGGAGCTTTTCGGCCTGGCGCGCAACCACTACGACCGGCTGGGCCACTTCGCTCAGGGGTTCGTGCCGGCGCTGATCGCCCGCGAGCTCCTCCTCCGGCGCTCGCCACTCAAACCCGGCAAGTGGCTGTTCGGCATCGTGGCGAGCATCGCCCTCGCGATCAGCGCGTGCTACGAGTTCGTCGAGTGGTGGAGCGCCGTCCTGGGCGGCGAGGCCGCGACGGACTTCCTGGGCACTCAGGGCGACGTCTGGGACACCCAGTGGGACATGTTCCTCGCGCTGATCGGCGCCGTCGCGGCGCAGGTGCTCCTCTCCCGGCGCCACGACCGGCAGCTCGACCTGATGTGAAGAGGTCTTCATCTCCCGTTGGGCGGGAGTTCACCTGATCGGCAGTATCGTGAAGCAGAAGGGTGGGAGAAAGGGACGCGAGCCCGGAGTTGTGGGTATGGACTGGAAGCCGATCGTCGTGGGAGTGGACGGCTCGCCGGAATCGGTGCGCGCGGCCGTCACAGGATACGTGATAGCGCAGGCTTCCGGCGCCGGATGCACGCTGGTGTACGCGGCGCCGGACTACGGCAACGCGACGAGCGTGCCGGAGCTGTGGACCGACGATGAGGGTCTGAGACAGGCGACGATCGAGCACTCGCGAACGCTCATCACCGGCGCGCTCGAGGGCAACGTCCCGCAAACTCTTCTCGCCGGTCTCGTGGTCCGGATCGGAAAGGCGCCGCTGGTGCTGGCGGAAGTGGCCGCGGAGCTGGGCGCCGGGCTGATCCTGCTGGGCGGCAAGCACCATCGGGGCGTGGCGCGGCTCTTCAGCGGCACGATCCCGCACCTCGTGCGGACCTGCGACGTGCCGCTGATGGCGACCGACGGCTCGTCGGGCGGCTTCCAGCGCGTGCTGGTGGCGGTGGACCTCTCCTACGCCGCGAAGCCGACGATCGAGGCCGGCGAGCGGTTCGCCAAACTCTTCGGCGCCCAGCTGCGGGTGATGCACGTCGTGGAACCGATCCCCGTGATCCCCGGGTTCCCGGTCGACGTTCCGGACGACGACTGCTACCGCGGCGCGGAGCAGTACGTCGAGTCCAGGGTCTGGCCGCTGGTCACGCTCGCGGGGGTGGAGACCGTGATGCGGCGCGGCCGCTCGGCCGCCGTGATCGTGAACGAGGTCGAGCAGTGGCGCGCGGACCTCGTGGTCGTGGGCTCGCACGGGAAGGGGTGGGTGGACCGGCTGCTGATCGGAAGCACCTCGGAGCGGTTGCTGCACCTCTTGCCGACGCTCACCCTGGTGGTCCCGGTGCACCGGCCCAGTAACGCGGAACGCCGCCGGTTGGCCATGGATGAAATGCCCTGGGAGGCCGGCGCACGGTGACGGCCCGGCGCCGCCGCGCTCTCGCCGAATCGGCGCGGGAGGCATAGGTTACCGCCACACCCACGCGGCCCGCGGCCGCCCGCGCCGAGGCTTCCCTGCCCGCTGAACGCCCCGACCCATCCAACCACGACCTCGAGGCCGAGGTCACCCGCGTGCGGTCGCGCTTCGAGAGGCTGCTCGCCGCCGGCGTCGCCATCTCCTCGGAGCATGCGCTCGACGACCTCTTGCAGCAGGTCGTGGACTCGGCGCGGGACGTGGTGGGGGCTCGGTACGCCGCGCTCGGGGTGCTGGGCGAGGACGGCAGGTCGCTGGTCCAGTTCGTGACGTCGGGGCTCTCACAGGCGGAGCGCGACCGCATCGGGGCGGTGCCGCAGGGCCGCGGGCTGCTCGGCCTGGTGATACGCGAGGCCAGGCCGATTCGCATCCGCTCCATCGCCGGGCATCCCTCCTCGTACGGCTACCCGCCCCATCATCCCCACATGAACGCGTTTCTCGGCGTGCCCATCATCGCGCGAAGCAGGGTGTTCGGGAACCTCTACCTGACGGAGAAGATCGGGGCCGAGGAGTTCAGCCCCGAAGACGAGTCCATCGCGGTGATGCTGGCCGCGCAGGCGGCGGTGGCCGTGGAGAGCGCCCAGCTCCTGGACCGCGTCCAGACGATGCAGCGCCAGCGCGACCAGTTCTTCGCGATGATCAATCACGAGCTGCGCAACGCGCTCACCGGCGTCTACGGGTGGGCCGAACAGCTGGTGCGAACCAAGGCCTCCGGCGCCATCTCGCGAGCCGCGAAGGAGGTATACGAGGCGGCGGAACGAACCGTCACGCTGATGAACAACCTGCTCGACCTCTCCCGCCTAGACGCCGACAAGGTGCAGGCCGTCTGGCGCGACGCGAGGATCCCCGCCGTGGTGACGCGGGCGCGGGTGTTCGTGCAACCGGTCGCGGACTCGAAAGGCGTCACCATCCGCGAGGAATACGGGAAGCCCGAGCCCGCGTGCCGCACCGACCCGTTGCGCCTGGAGCAGATCATCGTCAACCTGCTGAGCAACGCGGTCCGCCACAGCCCCGCCGGCGAGACGATCGTGGTGCGGGCCGAGACCACGGCGGACGAGATCCTCATCCACGTGATCGACCGCGGCAAGGGGATCCCCAGCGAGGAGCAGGACCGCATCTTCGAGCCCTACATCCGGGTGGACCCCGAGTCCGGACTCGGCTCGGGCCTCGGCCTGCCGGTGTCGCGACGGCTCGCCGAGCTGCTGGGCGGACGGCTCAGCGTGTCATCAGCGTTAGGCAAGGGGGCGACGTTCACGGTCGCGATCCCCGCCGTCCCGCCGCAGGGATGATGCACGCCCCGCGGCGGCATCGGAAGCCATCCAACCTCGGCGAGGCAGGCTGAGCCAATGAAGATCCTGGTGATCGAGGACGACCGGAAGGTCGCCGGCTTCATCGAGCAGGGGCTCCGTGAAGAGGGGTACGCGGTGGACGTCGCGCAGGACGGCGACGAGGGGACGATGCTGGCCCACGTCTACGACTACGACGTCATCCTGCTCGACGTGATGATGCCGAAGAAGAGCGGCCTCCAGGTGGCCGCCGAGCTGCGGCGCGAAGGGCGGGGCACCCCGATCCTCATGCTGACCGCCCGTGACGCCACCGAGGACGTGGTGCGCGGGCTCAACGCCGGCGCCGACGACTACCTCACCAAGCCGTTCAAGTTCGACGAGCTGCTCGCCCGGGTGCGCGCACTGATGCGGCGCGGCGGCGCCGGCCGCACCGAGGTCCTGGCCTACGGGCCGGTGGAGATGGACCGGCTCAAGCACAAGGTGCGCGTGAAGGGGAAGGCGCTGGAGCTGTCGCCCAAGGAGTTCCACCTCCTGGAGCACTTCCTGCTCAGGCCGGAGGAGGTGGTGAGGCGCACCGAGCTGCTGGAGAAGGTGTGGGACATGCACTTCGATCCGGAGAGCAACGTGGTGGACGTCCACGTGGGCAATCTCCGCCGGAAGCTCAAGCGCGCCGCCGAGGCGGACCTCATCCACACGGTGCGCGGCGTCGGGTTCAAGCTCCAGGTCCCGGAAGCGGACGGGTCGTGATCCCGGCGCTGCGCCGGTATCCGGTCGCGGCAGGCGCCGCGCTGGGTATCGCCGCGGCGCTCCTCGCGCAGTTCCTCCTCGACGCACCCGCGGTCGCACGCGGCCTGTTCGCCGCGGTGCTCGTCCTGGGCGGGACACCGCTCGTCGTGACGACGGTCGCGGGCATGCTGCGCGGCCGGTTCGCAGCCGACATCGTCGCCGCGCTCGCTATCGTCACCGCCATCCTGTTGGGCCAGCACTTCGCCGGCGCCGTCATCGTCCTCATGCAGTCGGGGGGCGAGGCGCTCGAGCGGTTCGCGATGCACCGCGCCTCGGCGTCGCTCGAGGCGCTGCTCGCCCGCGCGCCCAAGATCGCCCACCGCGTGACGGACGCCCAGATCACGGACGTTCCCGTGGACGACGTCCGGACCGGCGACGTGCTGGTGCTGCGACCAGGCGACCTGGTCCCGGTGGACGGCGACGTCGTCGAAGGCACGTCATCGGTGGATCAGTCGGCGCTCACCGGCGAGCCGCTGCCGGCCCGGGCCGTACCCGGGACGGCGCTGATGAGCGGCAGCGTCAACCTCGAGGGCGCGCTGCGCCTCAGGGCCACCCGCCCGGCGGCACAGAGCCAGTACCAGCAGATCGTGCGGCTGGTGGAGCGTGCGCGCAGGGAGCGACCGCCCATCCAGCGGCTGGCGGACCGCTACGCCGTCTGGTTCACGCCGCTCACGCTCGTCATGTGCGCCGTGGCCTGGGGGATCACCGGGCACGTAGCGGACGTCCTGGCCGTCCTGGTAGTCGCGACGCCCTGCCCGCTCATCCTCGCGACGCCCGTCGCCGTGATCGCGGGCATCGGCCGCGCCGCGCGGGCAGGCATCATCGTGAAGCACGGCGCGGCGATCGAGGAGACCGGCCGGGTCGCCGCCGTGGTCTTCGACAAGACGGGGACCCTCACCCTGGGCAAGCCCAGGGTGGAGCGCGTCACTTCCGCCGACGGTTTTCCGCCGGACGACGTGCTCCGCCTGGCCGCCGCGGTCGAGCAGCTCTCCTCCCACCACCTCGGCCAGGCGATCGCGCGGGCGGGGCGCGACCGGCTCGGCCCCCTGCCCCAGCCTTCCGACTTCCTGGAGTCCCCCGGCCTGGGCGTCTCGGGCCTCGTGGACGGGCGCCGGGTCGAGGTCGGATCGGCCGCCTACTTCCGGGGCCGCGGCATCGCCACGGCGCCGGTCCGCGACACGGAGACGTCGGCCCAGGTGTGCGTGGACGGCCGCCTCGCCGGCGAGGTCTTCTTCGCGGACCAGCTGCGGCCCGAAGTGCCGTCGCTCATGCGCCGGCTCGCCGCGCTCGGCATCAAGCACACGGTGATGCTGACCGGCGACCGGCGGCCCGCCGCCATGGCGATGGCGGAGCACGCCGGCATCGGCGCGGTGCGGGCCGACCTCCTCCCGGCCGACAAGGTCGAAGCCATCGGCACCCTGCGGCGGCAGCACGGCTCGGTGCTGATGGTCGGGGACGGGATCAACGACGCGCCCGCGCTCGCGGCGGCCACCGTCGGGGTGGCCATGGGCGCCCACGGACCCGCGGCCGCCGCCGAAGCCGCCGACATCGTGCTGCTGGTGGACGACGTCTCGCGCGTGGCCGACGCGATCGAGATCAGCCGCCGCACGCGGCGGGTGGCGCTGCAAAGCATCGGCGTGGGGCTGGGCATGAGCTTCGCGCTGATGGTGGTGGCGAGCTTCGGCCTGCTGACGCCGGCGCTGGGCGCGGTGATGCAGGAAGCCCTGGATGCGGCGGTGATCCTGAACGCGCTGAGGGCGAGGTAGGAGCCGGAAGGCGAACCCGCCGGCTTACGCGCCGGCCGCCCGGGCCCGGCCCGCGCCGTAGGGGCGGACCCGCGGCCAGGCGTGCGTCGCGAAGGCAGCGGCCGCCGCGAGCTCGGCCACCCGTCCCGCAAGCGCCACCGAGGACAGCGCACCCAGCAGCGGAGCGACCCCCACCGCGACCACTCCGCCGTTCACCAGGACGTAGGCCAGCCAGATCGCGCCGTCGCCCGGGCCGGTGCGCTCGTCCGCGCGCCGGGGAAGGATCCAGTAGGCCACGCCAAGCACGAACTGGATGACCCAGCCCACCAGCACGCACTCGACGTGCAGCGGGAGCAGTGACGGGGCGAACGCGGGAACGCCGAACCCCTTCCACGCGAGGTACAGCGCTCCCAGCGCCGCGCCGATGACCAGCTGGACCAGGGCGGTGCGCACCAGCCAGACGCTGAGCCTCGGCACCTCAGCGTTCCTTCACGCGCGGCCAGAGACCAACGGCGACGACCGCGACCGCGGCGAGCTGGAGCACCGCGGAAACGGCGAGCAGCGCACCCATGACCGGAACGTGGGGCCCGGCGACCACGGGCTCGGCCACCGCCCGAAGCACCAGGCCGGCGTTCAAGGCCCCGAACGCCAGCCACCCCGGCCACTCCGGGCCCACCAGCGCCGGCGTCTTCCGCCGCGGGAACATCCAGTAGGCGACGCCGAAGATCATCTGGGTCACCCAGCCCACCATCAGCAGATGGAAGTAGACCGGTGTCAACGCCGCGATGGCGGGGGACGCTCTCGAAGCGGGCAGCGCCAGGACCACACCCGTGATGAGCGCGGCCACGAGATACAGGAGCGCGGCTTTCAGGAACCAGCGGGTGAGCACAGGCATCGGACAATGCTAGCGAGCGTATGGCCGGACGGACAGCATGAACGGGCGCCGGCCGTCAGTACCTCAGGCCGGCCGCGTCGGCGAATTCCTTCAGTTTGGCTTCCTGTTCCGGCGAGAGCTTCGTCGGAACGTCCAGGCTGATCTCGACCAGCTGGTCGCCTCGCGCGCCGTTCTTCTCGATCCCCTGCCCCTTGATGCGGAACTTGCGTCCCGGCTGAGTGCCGGGCGGGATCCGGAGCACCACGTGCTTCCCGTCGAGCGTGCGCACCTTGAGCCTGGTGCCGAGCACAGCCTGGGCGAGGTTGATGGGGATCGAGCACTCGACGTCGAGACCATCGCGGCGGAAGAACCGGTCGGGCTCGACCTGGAAGGCGATGAGGAGATCGCCGGCCGCGCCGGCTTTCGCCTGCGCGCCCCGGCCTTTGAGCCGCATCCTGGTGCCGTCGTCCGTGCCCGGCGGGACCTCGATCATCAGGCGCTTCTCAGTGCGTACGTCGCCCAGGCCCTGACAGGTGCCGCACCGCTGCGAGGGGATCTTGCCCCTGCCGCGGCACGCCGGGCACGGCCGCTTGACCGCGAAGCCGCCGTAGCCGAAGGAGACCTGCCCCGTTCCCTTGCACTCCTGGCAAACGGCGAGCGTGGCGCCCGGAGGGGCGCCGGAACCGCCGCAGGTGGGACAGGCCTCGGTCACGGGCACTACGACCGGCACCTTTCCTCCGAGCGCCGCCACCCGGAACGGGATAGTGACGACGGTCTCGACGGTTTCCGCGCGGCCCTGACCCGCGCGCTTCTCCTCTCCGCCGAAGATCGACGAGAAGATGTCCCCGATCCCGCCGAACCCGCCGAAGTCCTTGAGGTCAAGGTCCTCGTACCGGACTCCGCCGGAGGTCGGACCCGGCCGGGCGCCGCCGCCCGACCCGCGAGTCCCCACGCCGGCGAAGCCGCCGTACTTCCGGAGGCGGTCGTACTGCTTCCGCTTCTCGGCGTCGGAGAGCACCGAGTACGCCTCGGAGATCTCCTTGAACTTCTCGCCCGCCTTCTTGTCGTTGGGATGCGCGTCGGGATGGTGCAGCTTGGCCAGCTTGCGGTAGGCGCGCTTGATCTGGTCGTGCGTCGCCGATTCGGCGACACCAAGGATCTGGTAATAGTCCTTCTGCTGCGACATCGCCTAGCTCGCCGCCTCCTCGGCGGGTGGTTCGGCCGCTGGTGCATCCCCGGCGGGCCCGGTCCACTGCAGCACTGCCACGCGCGCCGGCCTGAGCAGCGCACCGCGGAAGCGATAGCCGGCCTGGAAGACAGCGCCCACCGTGTGATCCGCCTCGGCGGACGCCGCCGGCATCGTGGTCACCGCTTCGTGACTGTGTGGATCGAACGGTTGTCCGGCGGGATCCACGCGCTCCAGGCCCACGCCCTCGAGCACCTTGAGGAACTTGCGCTCGACGAGGCCCATACCCTCGTGCAGTGCCCCGGCCGTGGTCTGGGCAGGGTCCAGGTGCGCCACGCGGGCCAGGTCGTCCACGACCTCGAGGATGCCGCCGATCACCTCCACCTGGCCACGGTTCCACATCTCGTCGCGCTCGCGGGCCGCGCGCTTGCGGAAGTTCTCGAATTCGGCGGCGGCGCGAAGCGCCCGGTCCTTCCAGTCGGCCAGTTCCCGCTCCAGACGGACCACCGCCTGTTCGACCGGCTCGAGCACCGCCGCTCCGGATGCCGTGGCAGCCCGGGCCGCGTCCTCAGCCTCGATGTTATCGAGCCCCTCTGCCCCCGGCGCAACATCCTCGACGGCCGGCTCCGGCTTCGGCTTCTTGCCCATGACACTCCCGCGTCGCATGCTTCGTAGATCAGCGCCGAACAATAACATACGCGGCAAGTGAGGGGCCAGATTCGGGTGCCGGAAAGGCGGGGAGCGGGGAGCGGTACCTTGGTGTGTCGTTCCCGAGCAGCTTCGCCGCGTCGGGCACCATTGGTCCCGCTCCCCGCTCCCCGCTCCCCATCGGCCAACCAACCAGCCGCGCCGGGCAACTAAGGACCAGACACATGGCTCGCCGTCCAGCCCGAGTGCCGAAGGCCGCGTGGCCGAGTTAGACCGCGCTCTCGCCGACCAGGTATTGGCGGGCGACGAGCTGGCGTTCCGGGAGCTCTATCGCCGGCATTCGCCCCGGCTTTTCCAGCTGGTGCTCCGGTTCGTGGGAGGCGTGGAGGCCGACGCGGAGGACATCGTGCAGGATACGTGGCTGAAGGCCACCGAGCGGCTCGGCGGGTTCCGGTGGGAGGCCTCGTTCGGGAGCTGGCTGTCGGCCATCGGGCTCAACGTGGCCCGCGAGACCCTGCGCAAGCGCGGCCGGCGCCGCGAAGTCGAGTGGCCCGAGGAGAACGAGCCGCCGGCGGCGGCCCCGCCACTGGAGCGTCTCGAGCCGATGGACCTGGAGCGGGCCATCGCCACGCTCCCCGACGGCTATCGAACGGTACTGGTGCTCCACGATGTGGAGGGGTACAAGCACGACGAGATCGCCCAGCACCTGGGAGTCTCGGTCGGCACCTCCAAGTCGCAGCTGTTTCACGCCCGGCGCGCGATCCGCGCCACGCTGGGCGCCAGAAAGGAACGAGCCCATGCATGACGTCGATCCCCCCGACACGCTTAGTCCCGCCGAGCAGCAGGCGTTCGACGCTCTGCCTCGCGAGCAGATGCCCCCGCGCTCCTTAGAGGACCGGACGGTGGCGCTGCTGCGTGCTCACGGCCATCTGCCGACACCGATCACCGCGGCCCGTCGCCCTCGGTGGAGTGGGCCGTGGCTGGTGGGCGCCGTGGCGGCGAGCCTCGCCCTCTTCGCCAGCGGAATGGCGCTCGGCCAGTACCTCGGCACCCGAAACGCCGTGCTGCTCGTAAGCGCGGGCCAGAACGTCTCCGCGGCCGCTCTTGCCGGGCATGTCGAGCGCGCCGGCTCCAACTATGTCAACGCGTTGACACTGCTCGCCCAGCTCCGCGACACCTCCGACGTGGCATCACGCGCCAAGGCGCGAGAGGCGGCGCTCCAGATCCTGGGCGCCGCGGCCGAGGAGATCGTGCATCTCGCGCCGGACGACCCGCTCGCGGGAGCGGTCCTGCGTGGCCTTGACCAGCGTTCGCAACTGCAGCGACCGGCACCGCCGTCCCGGTCCGTGGTGTGGTTCTGACGATGAAAGGACGGATGGCGATGGGACGGACGATCCTCGTGATGGCGCTGGCGCTGTGGGCGATGCCGCTCGCGGGCCAGAGCGTGCAAGGCAGCCGCGTCCGCGGGACCGGGGTGGGTAGCGGCGTAGGAGAGGGCGTCGGCGAAGGCGTGCAGGAGGGCCAGGAGGGCTGGCTCGGCATCGGGCTCTCGTGCGACAACTGCACGCTGCGTAGGTCGCTGAGCGAGCCTGGCCGGTGGTGGTTCAGCGCTCCGCCGACCGTGTACGGGGTCGATCCGGAAAGCCCGGCCCATCGCGCGGGCCTCCGCAACGGCGACACCCTCATCGCCATTGACGGCCAGCGCCTCACGTCCGACGAAGGCGGCCGTGCGTTCGCGCGGGTGGCACCGGGGCAGCGCATCCGGCTCACGTATCGTCGGGACGGACGCGAGCGCGAGGCGCGCATGACCGCTACCGAGCGGCCCGAGAGCGCGGCGATGGCCGCCACGGCCGAGCGCCTGCGGCTGCTCCAGGACTCGCGGGCCGAGCGCATGCGCCTGCTCCAGGATTCGCAGCTGCATCGGCTCGACCAGTCGCGCCAGGAGATGGCGCGTGCCGCGCAGGAGATCTCGCGCCTGCAACGCGAGATGAGCCGCCGCGATTTCGAGATGACGGAGGTGGTACGGAGTCGCATGGCCACCGCCGAGAGCACGATGCGGGCCGCGCTCAGGCGGTCCGGCCGCGCCTTGAGCGACTGGCCGTCGACACCACGCCCGAGCGGAAAGGTTTTCACAGGGCTCATGCCTCCGACGCCACCAACGCCGCCGGTGGCACCAACAGCCCCAACGGCGCCGACGCCTCCGACGCCGCCAACGCCGCCCTACACGCTCTTCCGTGGGTCCGGCGGGTTGCGCTACAGCGGCCGGCTCGGCGACGCGATCGTCGAGGCGCGCGCCCGCGGGCCCGTCAACACGGATGTGATCGGCGACAGCGAAGTGGTCGTAAGCGCCGGGGACCTCTCCGTGCGGGTCGCGCTGCGGCCGCGCGGTCGCGCGCCCGGCTACTCGTACGCATACCCGTCCGGGGCGCCCATCACCGCCGGCAGCGCGTTCACCCGCGAAGGGGACTTCGTGTACGGTGTGACTGCGTATCCGATCAACGCCGGGCTCGGCCGCACCTTCGGGGCGACGTCGGGCCTGCTGGTGCTCGATGTCGTGCCGCGCTCGCACGCCGACTCGCTCGGCATCGAGGCGGGCGACGTCCTGCTGGAGGCGAACGGCCACTCCCTCGGTCAGAGCGTCGCGGGCCTCACGGCCGCGTCCCGCCGAGGCACGCCTCGCGCCAGCCCACCCGGCGCGCTGAGCGTCACCGTGATGCGCGCGGGTGAACGGCGCACGCTTCGCGTCCAGACGCCGCCAAGCGCTCCCGCGCCCTCGACCCCGAGGCCGCGCCGGCCGTAGCACCGCACCGACGCCCGCGCACTTGACCCGGCCGGGACGGCGCGGCAGCTTGCGCCGACCATGACGCCAGCTCCGCGCACCCCGGCCGCATGATCTCGATCCAGAACTACATCGGTGGGTCGCTGGTGAATCCATCGTCGGGCACCTGGCTCGACAACGTGGAG
Source organism: Gemmatimonadales bacterium (assembly GCA_030697825.1). Classification (NCBI taxonomy): domain Bacteria; kingdom Pseudomonadati; phylum Gemmatimonadota; class Gemmatimonadia; order Gemmatimonadales; species Gemmatimonadales bacterium. Next base: position 13,261 of record JAUYOW010000163.1, read on the forward strand.
CCGGCGACCGGCCAGGTCTACTCCCGCCTCCCCGACGGCGACGAGCGCGACGTCAGCTGCGCGGTGGACGCCGCGGCGCGGGCGTTCCCCGCCTGGTCGGCGACCCCGGCGGCAGAACGGTCGCGCGTGCTCCTGGAGATCGCGGACCTGATCGAGGCGGACCTGGAGAGGTTCGCGCGCGCCGAAAGCGTGGATACGGGGAAGCCGATCAAGCTCGCGGCGAGCGTCGACATCCCTCGCGCGATCGCCAACTTCCGGTTCTTCGCGACCGCCATCCTCCACACCCGCTCCGAAGCGCACGCCACCGACCACCGCGCGCTCAACTACACGCTGCGCCGGCCGATCGGCGTGGTGGGCCTCATCTCCCCGTGGAACCTTCCGCTCTACCTCCTGTCGTGGAAGGTCGCGCCGGCGCTTGCGACCGGGAACACGGCGGTAGCGAAGCCGTCCGAGTTGACGCCGATGACGGCGCACTTGCTGGCGGAGGTGTGCATCGAGGCGGGTCTTCCGCCGGGCGTGCTCAACATCGTGCACGGCCGGGGCGCCAAGGTGGGCGCCGCCGTCACGAGTCACCCGAAGATCGGCGCGATCTCATTCACGGGCGGCACCGCGACCGGCGCCGACATCGCCCGCCGCGCCGGCCCGTCGTTCAAGAAGCTCGCGCTCGAGCTGGGCGGGAAGAACCCCAACATCATCTTCGGCGACGCCGACTTCACGCGCGCCGTGCCGGAGAGCGTGCGGGCGGCGTTCACCAACCAGGGCGAGATCTGCCACTGCGGCTCGCGCATCCTGGTCGAGCGGGGCGCGTACGACAGGTTCGTCGAACGGTTCGTGGCGGAGACCCGGAAGCTCAAGGTGGGCGACCCGCTGGAGCCCGTGACCGATCAAGGTGCGCTGGTGTCGAAGGCCCATTTCGAGAAGGTGAGCGGTTATCTCGCGGTGGCGAAGCAGGAAGGCGGGAGGGTGCTCTGCGGCGGCGGCCCGCCCCCGAAGCTCCCCGAGCGGTGCGGGGGCGGCTACTTCATCGAACCCACGGTGATCACCGGCCTCGACGCCGGCTGCCGGGTGAATCAGGAAGAGGTGTTCGGCCCGGTCGTCACGATCATCCCGTTCGACGACGAAGCGCAGGCGGTCGAATGGGCCAACGGGACGCCGTACGGCCTGTCGGCCACGGTCTGGACCGAGAACCTGACCCGCGCGCACCGCGTGGCGGACCAGCTCGCGTGCGGCACGGTGTGGGTGAACTGCTGGATGCTGCGTGACCTGCGCGTGCCGATCGGCGGCGTGAAGAGCAGCGGCGTGGGACGCGAAGGAGGCGAGGAAGCGCTCGACTTCTTCACCGAAGCCAAGAACGTCTGCGTGGCGCTCCGGCCATGAGCGACGCGATCACCAGCGGCCGCGCGCCCGAGCCGGTGGGCGCCTACGTGCACGCCCGGCGGGTGGGCAACCTGCTCTTCCTGGCCGGCATCGGGCCAAGGAAGCGCGGTACCTCAGGGATCCCCGGTGTGACCACGAACGACCAGGGCGTGGTCGTCTCCTACGACATCGCGGCGCAGACCCGCGCCGCGCTGGAGAACGTGCGGCTGGTCCTGGAAGACGCGGGCTCCGGCTGGGACAAGATCGTTGACGTGACGGTGTTCCTGACCGACATGAAGAACGACTTCCCGGTGTTCAACAAGATCTACGCGGAGTACTTCCCCACCAACCGGCCCACCCGCACCACGGTCGAAGTCGGCGCGCTCCCCACGTTGATCGCGGTCGAGCTGAAGGTGGTCGCGGAGGTCTAGCCTAGAGCTTCGACCGGATCGCCCAGAGGTCCGGGAAGACCGGCTGGAAGAGCGACTGCTTCAGGAACTCCACGCCGGGCGAGCCGCCGGTGCCGCGCTGGTTGCCGATGGTGCGCTCCACCATCTTGACGTGCCGGTACCGCCACTCCTGCAACCCCTCGTCGAAGTCGGTCATCAGCTCCACCAGCACCAGCATCGCCGGCTCGACCTCGTAGATGCGGATGATGGCATCCTGGATCGCCTCGTGCGGGCCGTTGGCCGCCGTGACGTCCTTGTTCCTCAGCTCGTCCGGGATGTCGATCCCGAGGGCCGCGAGTAGGTCGTAGAAGTGGTCGACGAGCGAACGCTCGTGCAGCCGCTTCGCGACCGCCTCGTACAGCGCGCCCTCACCCTCGTAGTGCTTCAGCATCTCCGGCCGCTTGAAGCCGAGCACGAACTCGACCTGCCGGAACTGCGCGGACTGGAAGCCGGACGCCGTCTCGAGCCGGTCGCGAAATGCCAAGAAGCTGAGTGGGCTCATCGTCTCCAGGATGTCGATCTGCTCGACCAGCGTCTTCAGCACGGTGCGCATCCGCTTGAACCGCGCGATGGCCGCGAAGATCTCGTTCGACGTGAACTCCCGCTTGCAGCGGTCGATCTCGTGCAGCAACAGCTTGAACCACAGCTCGTAGACCTGGTGGATGACGATGAACAGCATCTCGTCGTGTTCTTCGGGGTCCGAGCGCGGCGCCTGGAGGCCGAGGAGCTGGTCGAGCTTGAGGTACTTGCTGTACGTCAGGGCCATGTCACACCACGATTGAAAGCATGAGCAAGAGCAGCAGGAGCGCTCCCGCGCCCGCCGCCCACCGGACCACCTTCCACTGCCGCTCCGCGCGCCGAACCGCCTCGGCGTAGGGCGTGCGCGAGAACGTCACCATGCTGTAGAGCGGCACGAACCACGTCGGGAACGCCCGATGCAGCGCGTGCTCGAGCCGCTTCATCAGGTGGAACCGCGTGGACGCCACCGTGTCGCGCATCTCGACGAAGTTGGCGAGCGCCAGGTTCGCCAACGCGTCCACGTCCTCTTTCCGTCGCACCTCGTAGGCCTCGAACGCCGCCGCGACGTCCGGTGCGTGGGCCCGGAGGCACTCGTCCAGCACCACGCAGTCCTCGAACGCCGCGTTCGCGCCCTGCCCGTAGAACGGGACGACGGCGTGGCAGGCATCGCCCAAGAGTACCGCGCGGTCCCGGTAGCGCCAGGGGCGGCACCGCACCGTCACGAGCGATCCGGTCGGGTTGGCGAAGTAGTCCTCCGCGAGTCCCGGCATGAGCGACACCGCGTCGGGGAAGCTGGACTCGAAGAACCGCGCCACGTCACCAGCCGTCTTCACGGACGCGAAGCTGCTCGGCCCCTCGAGCGGCCAGAAGAGGGTGCAGGTGAAGGAGCCTTCGGCGTTGGGGAGCGCGATGAGCATGTAGCCGCCGCGCGGCCAGATGTGCAGCGCGTTCGCGGGCAGCGCGTGGCGGCCGCCCGCCGCCGCCGGCATCGTCAGCTCCTTGTATCCGTACGCTTCCCAGGTCTGCGAGTAGTCGAACCGGTCGAGCCGCTGCATCTCGCGCCGCACCGCCGAGAAGGCGCCGTCCGCCCCGATCAGGATGCCGGGCGGGGTGGTCCGGGAGGCGCCGGTAGCCGCGCCCTCGACGGTCGCGGTGCCCGCGTCGAGGTCCACGCCCTCGCACTTCATGCCGAAGTGCAGCCGCACGTTGGGCAGCGCCTCCGCGGCGTCGAGCAGCACGTTGTTGAGCCCCTGCCGCGACACCGAGTTGAGGCACTGCCCGCCGTCCGGGCTGTAGGGGTGGAACGCGAGATGACCGTCCAGCGCGTGGACCATCCGCCCGCGCATCGGGACCGCCATCGCCAAGACCTGGTCGGCGAGGCCGACCTGCCCGAGGGCGTGAATGCCGCGCGTGGAGATGGCGAGGTTGATGGACCGCCCGCGATCCCCCGACCCCTTCCGGGCGTCCGGCCGCCGCTCGATCACCAGGACCTCGTACCCGGCACGGCCCAGGTAGACCGCCATCAGAGCCCCGCCGAGGCCGGCGCCGAGCACCGTGAACCGCTGCTTCGGCGCGCTCAAGCGAGCGCCCCCGCGAGGATCCGGGTGAAGCGCCAGACCTCGTGGAAGGTGTTGTAGAGCGGCACCGGCGCCACGCGGATCACGTCGGGCTCGCGGAAGTCGCACACCACGCCCGCGGCGCGGACGCGCTGGTACAACCCGCGGCCGCGATCGGCAACCTTGAGCGAGAGCTGGCAGCCGCGTGCGGCGGGCTTGCGTGGCGTGATCTGGGCGATGCGCGGACTCCCGATCCCGTCGATCAGATGCTCCAGGTATCCCGTCAGCTTCTCCGACTTGGCGCGCAGGGCCGGCATCCCGGCCTCGTCGAAGATCGCGAGCGAGGCCGCGAGCGGCGCCAGCGAGAGGATGGGCGGGTTGGAGAGCTGCCAGCCGTCCGCGCCATCGCGCGGGGCGAACCTTTCCTCCCGGTGCATGCGAAAGCGCGTCGCGGGGTCGTTGCCCCACCAGCCGGCGAACCTCGGCAGGCGGCTGCGCCCGTGCGCCTCGTGAACGAAGCATCCCGCGACGGCGCCTGGCCCCGCGTTGAGGTACTTGTAGGAACACCAGGCGGCGAAGTCCACGTCCCAGTCATGCAGCGCGAGCGGCACGTTACCCGCCGCGTGCGCGAGGTCGAGACCGATGATGGCGCCGGCGCGCTTGGCGGCCGCCGTGATGCGAGGGATGGCGAGGAGCTGGCCGGTGTGGAAGTTCACCGCGCCCAACAGCACCAGCGCGATCTCAGCGCCTCGCTGGGCGAGCAGCGCTTCGATGTCCTCGGTGCGGAGTGCATCTTCGCCCGGCCGCGGGCGCGCGACGACGAGACCCTCCTCCGCGCCGTACCCGTGGTGCACGAGCTGCGACTGGACCGCGTAGCTGTCGGAGGGGAAAGCCGGCGCTTCCACGAGGATCTTGTGGCGCTCCGGCGTCGGCCGGTAGAACGACGCCATCATGAGGTGCAGGTTCACGGTGAGGCCGTTCATCATCACGACTTCGCCGGGCTTCGCGCCCACCAACCGCGCCCCGCTGTCCCGGAACTGCTCGTGGTACGAGTACCAGGGCGTCTTGGCCTGGAAGTGGCCCTCCACGCCGAGCGTCTCCCAATCGTGCAGCTCCTGCTCGACGACGTCGCGCGCCGCCCTCGGCATCAGGCCGAGGGAATTGCCGCACAGGTAGATGGCCGGAGCGCCATCCGGGCCCGCCGGGATGTGGAAGCGATCGGGATACCCGGCGAGCGGGTCCTCGGCGTCGAGCCGGCGGGCGTACGCCTCATCAGACGAATGCGTCACGCGTTCTCCCCAGGAACTCGAGCGCCGTGCCGGCGAACAGCCGGTCCCTCGTCGCCGCGTCGAGCTCCGCGAGCGACTCGATCAGCCGCCCCGGCACCGCCTCGCCCAGCGGGAACGGATAGTCCGAGCCGAGCGCCACGCGCTCGGCGCCCACCAGCTTGATCGTCTGCCGCAGCATGTCGGCGTCGTGGACCATCGAGTCGAGGTAGAATCGGCCCAGGTAGGCGCGCGGATTCACCGGGTTGTCCACCGCGCAGAGGTCGGGCCGGGCGTGGAAGCCGTGCTCGATGCGTCCCAGCGTGCCGATGAACGAGCCGCCGCCATGAGCGAAACAAAGCCGCAGCGCCGGCAGGCGCTCGAGCACCCCGCCAAAGATCACCGAACAGATGGCGAGGGCGGTCTCCGCCGGCATGCCGACCAGCCACTGGAGCCAGTACTTCGGCATCCGCTCGGCCCCGACCACGTCCCACGGGTGAACGAAGACCGCGGCGCCAAGGTCCGCCGCCGCCTCGAACACGGGCCATAGCGCGCGCTCGTCCAGGTTCCACGCGTTGACGTGGGTGCCGATCTCGACCCCCGCCAAACCCAGCTCGCGCACACAGCGCTCCAGCTCGCGGACCGCGAGGTCGGGCGATTGGAGCGGGAGCGTGCCGAGGCCAACCAAGCGCTTCGGGTGGCTCCGGACGACCTCCGCGATGTGGTCGTTGAGGAAGCGCGAGAGGTCGAGCCCGTGCTCCGGCTTCGCCCAGTAGCTGAACATCACCGGCACCGTGGAGAGCACCTGAACGCCGACGCCGGCGCCGTCACAATCCTCGATGCGGCGTTCCGGGTCCCAGCAGTTGTCGCCGATCTCGCGGAACAGGCGGCCGTCCACCATCATGCGCGCGCAGCCCGGCTGGTAGTGGTCGAGCTGCACGAAGCCGCCGTAGCCGTACCGCTCGCGCAGGTCCGGCCACGTCTCGGGAAGGATGTGGGTGTGCAGGTCTATCTTGAGCGGCGCCACGCTTACGGCCCGCCCGCCGCTCACGTCTTGGCGGGGGCCGGCACCTCCATCACCGCGCCGCACTTCGGGCACTTCCGCAGCTTCTCGTCCCGGTAGTACGTTTCGATGATCGGCTTGAGCTGCTTGCCCAGGTCCACCAGCTGGAACTCCGCATCGTGGACGACCGAGTTGCAGCTCTCGCAGTACCACCGCAAGTGGTCGTGCTCGCCCTCCTCGCGGACCCGCTCGATCACCAGGCCGACGGTGTTCGCGGGGCGCTGGGGCGAATGTGGAACGCCCGCCGGCAGGAGGAACATCTCACCTTCGCGGATCGGGATGTCGCGCTTCACGCCGTCCTCGATCACCTTGAGGACGATGTCCCCCTCGACCTGGAAGAAGAACTCCTCGCCGTCCTCGACGTGGTAGTCCTTCCGTTGGTTCGGGCCGCCCACGACCATCACGAGGAACTGGCGGTCGGCCCACACCATCTTGTTGCCGACGGGCGGCTTGAGCAGGTCGCGGTGCTCGTCGACCCACTTCTTGAGGTTGATCGGGGCAAGTGACATAGGCGCTCCTGTGGTGCCGGGTGATCGTTCGGTTGATTATTGCGCATCCGTGGTGCGGCGCAAGGGCGGCGTCAAGCGGCGGGCACGATCCTGGCGAGCCACGGCTCGAGGTCGGCGAGGACGCGGCCGCGCTCCTGTTCCTTCAGCACTTCGTGGTAGAAGCCCTCGTAGACCTTTACGGTGACGTCACCGGAGAGCGCGGCGGCGAAGCCGAGCGCCGCGGGTGTGGAGACGATCCGGTCGTCCCCCGCGAGCACGAAGAGCAGCGGGACCGAGATCCTGCCCCGCTCGCAGCCCAGCGCCGCCTGGGCCTCCATCGTCTCCCGGTACGCGCGCGGCGACATCACGTCATGGCAGAGCGGGTCGGCCTTCACCGCCTCGCCGACCGCCGGGTCGCGGCAGATGTCCTGGTAGCGCACCCCGATCTTGACGGGGAAGGACGGGAGGAGGTCGGCGAGCGCACGGCCGAGCATCGTCTTCCATCGCGGCACGGGCATGGCCACGTCCACGAGGGGGCTCGAGAGGATCGCTCCCGCGAGGCCCTGCGGCGCGGTCTCGAGGTAGCGCAGCACGACCAGGCCGCCGAACGAGTGGCCCAGCAGGAGCTGCGGCCCCGGCGCCTCGGACTGCACCAGCTTCCGCAGCGCCGCGACGTCGGAAAGGAACTGCGAAAACCGCGCTACGTGCCCGCGCGGCCCGGGAGTGCTGCCCTGCCCGCGCTGGTCGAGGGCGAAGACCGCCACCCCGCGCTCCGCGAGCCACCCGGCGACGGGCGCGTACCGGCCGCTGTGGTCGCCGAAGCCGTGGAGGATGATGATCGCGGCGCGCCGCGCACCACGCTCGGGCTCGCGCCGCAAGGCCAGCCGGGCGCCGTCGGCCGCCGTCCAGAAGTCGACCTCGCCGAAGCCCCTCACTACAGGCTGCCCGTCGCGATCCGGCGCAGGGCGTTGAGCGCCGCCTGGGCCGCCCGGTGCCGCACGTCCTCGCGGTTGCCGGGAAGGACGTACGTGAAGGCCCGCACCGCGTCCTTCCACATCACCGCGATCCAGACCGTGCCGACCGGCTTCTGCTCCGAACCGCCGTCGGGCCCCGCGATGCCGGTCACCGACACGGCCGAATCCGCGCCCAGCGCCCGCGCGGCGCCGACGGCCATCTGGCGCGCCACCTCCTCGCTGACCGCGCCGTGTTCGGCTATCGCGTCCGCGGAAACACCCAGCAGGCCGAGCTTGACTTCGTTGTCGTACGCGATGACGCCGCCCGCGAACACCCGCGAGCTGCCGGGCACCGCGGTGAGCTTCGCGCCGATGAGCCCGCCGGTGCACGATTCGGCCACCGCGAGGCGCGAGCCGGCGGATTCGAGCGCCCGCAAGACCACCGCGGCCAGGTCGTCGGCGTCCTCGCCGTAGGCGTGCTCCGCGACGCGGGGACGCAGGACCTCCACCGCCCTGGCAAGCGCGGCGTCGGCTTCCTCCTCCGGCAGGTCCCAGGCGGTGAGCCGCAAGTCCACCCCTTCCAGCGACGGCAGCCACGCCAGCGTCACCCGGTGCGGCAGCAGCTTGACCGGATCACCCACCTTGTCCGCGAGGGCCGACTCTCCGATGCCCGTCGTCCTGATGACTCGCGACCTGATGACCTCGGTGCGTCCGTCCGCCGGTCCGTCGGTCCGTCTTTTTTGTCTTTGCACCAGCCTCGGCATCACCTCGTTCTCCAGCAGCCCGCGCATCTCTCTAGGCACGCCGGGCAGGAGCACCGCGAAGCGCCCGCGGTCGTCCTCGATCCAGAGGCCTGGAGCGGTGCCGAGGGGATTGGGCAGGACGGTCGCGCCCTCGGGGACCTCGGCCTGGGCGCGGTTGGAGCCGGGCATCCGCGGAATGCCGCGGCGGCGGTACGACTCCTCGAGCTGGGCGAGGATCGCGGGATCGGTCCGGAGCGGCTTGCCGAAGACTTCGGCCGCCGCGTCCCTGGTCAGGTCGTCCTTGGTGGGACCGAGACCGCCCGTGACGATGACGGCGCCGGTACGGTCGAGGGCGGCGCGCAGGGCGTCGCGCACCTCGGCGGGCTCATCGGCGACCGTGGCACGCCGAACCACGCGCACCCCCGCCGCGGAGAGCACGCGGCCGATGTCGGAAGCGTTGGTGTCGAGGGTGAAGCCCAGCACCAGCTCGGTGCCGACGGTCAGCAGCTCGCAATCCATCTACCTACCGGTGGCCCGGAGCAGCGAGCGATAGCGGTAGAGGTACACCGCGAGCGAATAGGCGGTAAGGACCACCGCGACGCCGAGGGTCACGGCGACCAGGGTGCCGTGGAACTCGTTCCACCAGTCCCGGTAGCGTCCGGTCCAGCGCATCTCGACGATGAGGTCCTTCCAGGCGAACCACGCGATCGTTGCGCCGATGAAGATGTTCTGGAACAGCGTCTTGAGCTTGCCCGCGCTGACCGCCGGGATGATCACGCCGCGCTTCCTGGCCTGGAAGCGGAAGACGGTGATCAGCACTTCGCGGCCCACCAGCAGCACCGCCACCCAGAGCGGCAGGCTACCCCACCACGGGATCTGGTAGTCAGCTAGGAGCGTGGGGTGGCGCGTGATCCAGTAGATCGGGACCAGCGTCGCGAAGAGGATCATCTTGTCCGCGATGGGGTCGAGGAGCTTGCCGATGTCGGAGACCTGGTTCCGGCTGCGCGCGATGTAGCCGTCCACCACGTCGCTGAAGCCCGCGATCAGGAAGATCACGAAAGCCGTGACCTTCGGCCAGTAGCCCTCGATGAACGGAAGGAGCGCGATCACCGGGGCGAGGGCGATGCGCGCGACCGTGAGGATGTTGGGCAGGGTCCACATGACCCGTGCTTACGCCAGGGACTTCAGGACGAGCTTGCTGACCGCCTTAAGGGTTTCGAACACGCCGTCGCCGGTAACGGCCACCGCCTCGTGTGCCGGCGCGCGCTCGACCCACTCGCCACCCGGAAGCTGCTGCACGAGGAAATCGCCCGCGAAGACCGGGTCCGGTATGGCTTTCTGCCTGGCGGGATCCGTGACCGCCCAGCCGGGGTTGAGCGCCGCCTGGAGGTCCTTTGTGGGCGCGGCGTTCGGGAGGTCGCGCTTGTTGAACTGGACGATGAACGGGATCTTCGTGAGGTCGTAGCCGTACTCGGCCATGTTGTCGTACAGGTTCTGCATGGACTCGATGTTCGCTTCCATGCGCTCGAGCTGGCTGTCGGACACGAACACGACTCCGTCCACGCCCTTCAGGATCAGCTTCCGGCTCGCGTTGTAGTAGACCTGGCCCGGGACCGTGTAAAGGTGGAACCGGGTCTTGAAGCCGCGAACCGTGCCGAGGTCGACGGGGAGGAAGTCGAAGAAGAGGGTGCGCTCGGTCTCCGTGGCGAGCGAGATGAGCTTGCCGCGCGCGGCCGGGTTCACCTTAGCGAAGACGTGCTCGAGGTTGGTGGTCTTCCCGCCGAGACCCGGCCCGTAGTAGACGATCTTGCAGTTGATCTCGCGCGAGGCGTAGTTGATCATCGACATGACGTGAGCCCCTCAGTCCCCGAACAGCTTGTCGATCTCATCTTCCGCCTCTTTGCTCCCGAAGCCTTCGAGCTTCACCGATTCCGTCCCGGCTCGATTGAACATGTCCTCGAACAGCTTGGTGAGGGTCTCGACCGTGACTTTCACCTTGAGCCGCACCATACCGAGGGTGGTGCGGTTGTCGAACAACGCGACGAGGATGACGCGGTGCGCCACGTCCGCGAGGTACATCGATTCCTTCTCTCCCTGGTGGAAGAGCGAACTGAACTCGTGCTCGCCGATCATCTTGGCGAGCTGGTCGTTGGCGCTGAAGTCGGCCGCGGTGAGTGACGCGAAGGCCTGGGGGTCGAAGGTCGGCGGCTCGCCGACATTCGCGACGACCTGGCCGCTGCGATCGACCAGGAGGAGACTCTTCACGTTGGTCTCCCTGAGGAGACCGTTCATCTGGTCCGAGATGGCCTTGAAGTCCTCCTCCCGGAACGACCAGCTTGAAGCACCCGGCATCCGCGCCCTCGGCTTAGGCCAGTTTCTTTTCCATGTGACGCTTGATCGACTCCGCGCGGCGCCTGAGCGCGGGGTGTTCTTCCCAGGCCAGGTAGTCGCGCAGCACCCGCACCGCCTCCGGCCCCGGGTGCCCGCTCAAATACCCCAGCGCGGCGAGCCGGCGCAAGGGTCGGGCCGAAAAGAGGGACGCGCGCCACCGGCCCATCGAGCGCTGCGCGAGCAGCGCGCCGACCACGAACCCCGCCGCCAGGGCGCCGGCGAAGTACCAGCCCTGGGTCCTCATTCGCCGCCCATCGTGCGCCGGGCGGAGAGCGACTGGGCGATGGTCTCGCCGTCGGCGTATTCCAGCTCCCCACCCATCGGGAGCCCGCGCGCGAGGCGCGAAACCGAGACCCCGAGAGGCCTCAACGCGCGCTCCAGGTAGTGCGCCGTCGCCTCGCCTTCCACCGACGGGTTGGTCGCCAGGATCACCTCCCGCACCCCCGACCCATTCTCGACCCGCCGCTGGAGCGACGGGATGTTCAGCGCCTCGGGACCCACGCCGTCCAACGGAGAGAGCCGTCCGCCCAGCACGTGGTAGAGCCCGCGGTACTCGCCGGCGCGCTCGATGGCCAGCACATCCGACGCCTCTTCGACCACGCAAACTACCGACGGGTCGCGCCGAGCGTCGGCGCAGATCGCGCACGGGTCCTGCTCGGTGAGGTTGCCGCAACTCGAGCATGACCGCACCCGGTCGCCGAGCGCGGCGAGCGAGCGCGCCAGTCGCGCCGTTTCCTCACGAGGCTGCTTGAGCAGGAAGTACGTCAGACGCTGCGCCGTCTTGCGGCCGATGCCCGGGAGCCTGGCGAACTCGGCCACCAGCTCCTCGATCGCGGACACGGCTACAACGCGAACGGCAGCGGGAAAGGCAGCGCGCTCTGGACCTTCTTAAGCTCGTCCTGCGCGATGTCCGCCGCCCGCTTCTGCACCTCGGCGATCGCGGCGACCACCAGATCCTCGAGCATCTCGACATCCCCGCCCAGGAGGCTCGGGTCGATCCTGATCTCACGGACCTGGCCCCGCCCGTCCGCCGTCACCGTGACCATGCCGCCACCGGCCGAACCGGTCACCGTGCGCTGCGCCAGCTCAGTCTGAATGGCTGCCAAACGGCCCTGCATCTGCTGCCCGAACTGCAGGAGCGCGCGTAGATCGGTCATTGGCTAAAACCTAGAGCCCGGGGGAGCGGGTGGCAAGCCTACTCCAGAAGCTCCAAGTCCAAGGCTTCCATGGCGCTATCCAGCGCAGGATCGCGCCCGCGAAGGGCCCGCGTCCGCTCGGCCTTGGCGTCGCTGACCGACCCGCGCTGCGTCCTCGTCGCGGGGAGCGCCGCGGCCGTCGGGGTCGCGGCCGGGACGGTCGCGGGCACCAGTCCGATCACCAACGCGGACCCCGTCACCCGGCTCAACGCCGCCTCGATCGCGGAGCGGTTGCGCTCCAGGGACTCCCGGGTCATGGGGTTGCCTCCCCTGGGACTCAGGATCACGAGTTTCCCCTCGAGGCCCGTCGGATCGCTGTCCTCGAGAGCCTCGGCCACCAGCATCTTGCGGTCGGCGCGAAGCGCGGCGAGGAAGTCGGGCCAGCGCTCCCGCAGGCCCTCCAGCGTCACTGGTCCGCTCGGCATCGCGCGCGATGCCGGCGCGAGCGCCTGCCGCTCGCGCGGAGCCGGGGGCGCACCGGGCTGCGCACCGGCAGTGCTCGCTTCGGCGCGCCCCCGAGTCCGCGCCTCGCCGGCCGCCGCGCCTCCCTTCAGCAGCTGCTCGATCTCCACCGTCCGGTCCATCAAGGCCCACCGCACCAGCACGGTTTCGAGCGCGAGACGCGGCGCCGAGCCACGCCTGATCGGCTCTTCCGCCTCTTCGAGCACCCGGAGGATGCGGAGGAGGTCTCCGGCCGAAAGCTCCGGGGCACGGCGCTTCACCTCAGCCCCCAGAGCAGCACTCACGCCGTCGGGCTCCGCGCCGAGGCGGGTAGCGAGCACGGCACGCCAGAGGTCCCCTGCGCCCTCGGCGAAAGCGACGAGGTCCACTCCGGCTTCGACGAGCCTCGCGACGAAGGGGAAGACGCCGGCGGGGCGGTGCTCGATCACGATGGCGAGGAGCTCGGAATAGGACTCGTCGCCCACCAGCCCCAGGACCTCGCGCACGCGGGCCGCGGTGACCGCGCCCTCGCCGAAAGCTGTGACCTGATCGAGGATCGAGAGGGCATCGCGCATCCCGCCGTTGGCGACTCGTGCGATCAGCTCGATGGCGTCGGCATCGGCGGCGAGCCCCTCCGCCGTCATCACCTCCGCCATCCGTCGGCCGATGGCCTGCGGCCCCACGCGGCGGAAGTCGAAACGCTGGAGCCGGCTCATGACCGGCGCGGCGGCATTGGTGATCTTGTGCGGCTCGGTGGTGGCGAACACGAAGACGACGCCGGGGGGCGGCTCTTCGAGGATCTTGAGGAGGGTGTTCCACGCCTCGCGGGTCAGCATGTGCGCTTCGTCAACGATGTAGATCTTGTGGCGTCCTTCCTGTGACGCCGCATACATGGCGCGCTCGCGCAGGTCCCGGGCGTCGTCCACGCTGCGATTGCTGGCGGCGTCGATCTCGACCACATCGAGCGAAGTGGAGCCGCCCCAGATCCGTTCGCACGAGGAGCAGGTGCCGCACGGCTCGCCGGGCGCCGAGGTCGGCTTCCCGGCGTGGCGCGTGTCGCAGTTGAGCGCCATGGCCAGGATGCGCGCCGCCGTGGTCTTCCCTACCCCACGCGGCCCCGAGAACAGGTAGGCGTGGGCCACGCGGTTCTGCTCGATGGCGCCGTGAAGCGCGCGCGCCACGTGCTCCTGCCCGATCAGGTCGGAGAAGAGGCGGGGGCGGTACTTTCGGGCGAGGGCTATGTGCATCGAGACTGGGGCGGGAGGGTTCGAACCTCCAACTTCCCGGTTAACAGCCGGGCGGTCTGCCAGTTGACCTACACCCCATCGGCTGCCGCTTGCCGTAAAGGAATTGCCCCAGGCTACCCACCGCGACACGAGACATCACTTAGCGCTGCTGCCTGCGGGGCTCTGACGCGGTTCGCAAGCTCGAGCCCGATGGACCTGGGGCGAAGGAAAGCTAACTCGAATCGGACGTGGTCGGCAGTGCGCGGTAGTGCCTATACGGCCACGGGCGCTCCTGGCCGCGCTCGCGGTCGGGCTGTGGCCGTCCGTATATTCGCTGATCGACGGCGTGGCCGTGCGCCGCGCCGATCCACCGCCTATACCGTCGTCGTGCTCGGTACGGGAGGTTAGCGTGGTGATCGGAGCCCTCGTCGGCTGGCGCGTCCTGCGTTAACTCTTCGCCGCCCGGCGCGTCGCGGGATCGGCCGCCGTCTTTCTCGGCATCATGGTCCTGGCGCTCTTCACGGACGGCTGCCGGCCGAACGCCAGGCCCGCGGCTTCCCCCGAAGGCGCCGCCTCGGGCCAGCTCAACAGGTTGACGGCGGACGAGGCCGCCGCCGGCTGGCGCCTCCTCTTCGACGGCCGCGCGACGGCGGGCCGGCGCGGCTATCGCCGGGACAGCATGCCGGGCGGTTGGCAGGCGGTGGACGGCGCGCTGACGCTCGTCGCGGGCGGCGGCGGTGACATCATCACGCGCGACACCTTCGCGAACTTTGAGCTGAGCCTGGAGTGGAGGATCGCCCCGGGCGGCAACAGCGGCATCATGTACCGCGTCACCGAGCAGGGCGCGGCTACCTATACCTCCGGCCCCGAAATGCAGGTGCTCGACGACTCGGGGCACGCGGACGGCCGGTCGCGGCTCACCGCCGCGGGCTCCGACTTCGGGCTCTACCCGGCGCCGGCCGCCGTGGTACACCGCGCCGGCGAGTGGAACCAGGCACGCATCGTGGTGAACGGCGCGCACGTCGAGCACTGGCTCAACGGCGTCAAGTTCTTCGAGTACGAGCTGTGGAGCCCCGACTGGCAACAGCGCGTCCAGGCCAGCAAGTTCCGCCAGTGGCCGGAGTACGGCATGGCCCACCGCGGCCACATCGCGCTGCAGGACCACGGCGGTGACTACCACCCGGCCTACCGAAACATCAACATCCGGGTGCTGCCGTGAGAAGAGGGATCGGTCCGTACGGACGCAGTGACGTGGGCTGAAGCCCACGCTCGGCGAAGGTAGGCCATGAAGGGCCGGGCGCATCGAGGAGTGATGACGTCCTTCAGGACGCGCCTGTGCCGAGCAGGCGCTTCAGCGCCCGGTCAGACGTGACCGAGGAGCGGTTGCCGCCGAGGTGACGCACCGTATGGCGCTCCTCCCCCCCCCCCGGGGGCCGCCAAGGGATCGGCTGGCCGCGCGCCCGACCAGCCCGTATCTTAGGCGCCTCGTGCCACCCACGTTCGAGTCCCTTCAGGTCGCGCTCGGAGACCGGTACGCCTTCGACCGCGAGGTTGGGGCGGGCGGGATGGCCACGGTCTTCCTCGCCCGGGACCGCAAGCACGATCGCCAGGTCGCGGTGAAGGTGCTCCGCCAGGAGTTGGCGCAGGCGCTGGGCCGCGACCGCTTCCTGCGCGAGATCCGCATCGTCGCGAACCTCCAGCACCCGAACATCCTGCCACTGCACGACTCCGGCGAAGCGGGCGGCTTCCTCTTCTACGTGATGCCGTTCGTCGAAGGGGAGTCCCTCAGAACCCGGATCGAGCGCGAAGGCGCGCTTCCGGTGGCGGTGGCCTCGCGCATCCTCGCGGAGGTGGCCGACGCGCTGGGCTACGCCCACCGCCACGGCATCGTGCACCGCGACATCAAGCCGGAGAACATCATGCTCTCCGGCCGGCACGCGGTGGTGACGGATTTCGGCGTGGCCAAAGCGGTGAGCGACGCCGCCAACGCGCAGGACAAGATGACCACCGCGGGCGTCGCGCTGGGGACGCCGTTCTACATGTCGCCCGAGCAGGCCGTGGCCGATCCGAATACGGACCACCGCGCGGACATCTACGCGCTCGGGGTGATCGCCTACGAGCTGTTCACCGGCAAGCCGCCGTTCCACGAGGGGGGCGCGCAGGCGGTGCTCTCGGCGCACGTCGTCACCGAGGCGCCGCCCATCACCCGCACCCAGCCCAACCTGCCGCCGGCGCTCGCCAAGGTCGTGATGCGGTGTCTGGAGAAGAAGCCGGAGAACCGCTTCCAGACCGCCGATGAGTTGCTGCCGGCCTTCGAGTCGTTCGCGACGCCGAGCGGCGGGATCACGCCGACCAATACCCGGCCGATCGAAGCGGTGCGCCGTGGGCCCGGATGGCGGCGGTGGGCCGGGATCGCGGCTGGCGTCGCGGTGGTCGGGATAGGCGCCGCCCTGGCGCTTCGCGGGCGCGGCGGCTCGGCCGCCGCCGAGGCCCCCCGCCCCATCCGGCGCCTGGCGGTGTTGCCCATCGCGGACGCCTCCGGCGCCGGGGCGACCGACCCCTTTGCGAACGGACTGCTGGACGCGCTTATCAACCGGCTGGCGCAGGTGGCCGGGCCGATCGTGGTGCCGCGCAGCTCCGTCATGCGCTATCAGCACACCGACAAGACGATGGCGGAGGTCGCCCGCGAGCTCAACGCCGACGCGGTGATCGAAGGCTCCATGCTGCGCGACGGAGCACGGCTGCGCATCAACGCGCAGCTCATCGAGGTCGCGACCGACCGGCCGCTGTGGTCGCAAAGCTACGAGCGCCAGGTGCGCGACGTGCTCGCGCTCCAGGACTCGCTCGCGCGCCAGATGGCGGAAGAGATCCGCGCAGCACTTCCCGTGTCACCCACTTCACAAGGACGTCGAGGTCCATGAGCACTTCCCGTCTCTACTCGCGCCTGCTCAGCCTGGCCCTGGTGCTCGCGGCGTGCGGCCGGGATACCGCCGAGCCGACCGTCACCATGCTCACCACCGGCCCGGCCGACGATGGCGGCGCCGTGGTCTCGAACGACGGTTCCCGCGTAGCGTACCTGTCGTCCGACGCCGGCAAGACGTCGATCGCGGTGGTGGCGACGGCGGGCGGCACCCCGACGCGCCTGACGCCGGCGCTCAACTACATCGACGATGTCCAGTGGTCGCCGGACGGTAACACCATTCTCTACACGTCAGATGCCGCGGCACCGCCCGACCTGTGGGTCGTGCCGGCGGCGGGCGGAGATCCAGCGCGCCTCACCAGCGACCCGGGCCTCGAGTGGAACGCCCGGTGGTCGCCGGACGGCTCGCGGATCGCCTTCTCCGGCAACAAGGGCGGGAACTTCAACATCTGGGTGATGCCGGCCACGGGCGGAGAGGCGAGGCAGCTCACCACCGACCGCTCCGATGAAACCAACCCGGAGTGGTCGCCCGACGGCCACACCATCGCCTTCAACTCGAACCGCACCGGACACACCAAGATCTACACGATGCCCGCCGACAGCGGGGAGGCACGCGCGGTCACGACCGGACCGGGCAACGACGCCACGCCTCACTGGTCGCCGGACGGATCGCGAATCGCCTTCCAGTCCAACCGCAACGGGAACTGGGACATCTTCGCGGTGGCCGGCGGCGGCGGCGAGCCGACGACGCTCGTGCGCGACCTCAGGGACGACACCTCGCCCCGCTGGTCTCGCGACGGCCGCTGGATCGCCTTCATCTCCCAGCGAGGGGGACAGCGGGATGTCTGGGTCGTTCCGGCCGCCGGCGGCGATGCGGTCCGGGTCACCAACGACCGCGCCGACGACTACACGGCAGAATGGGCCGATCGGGACCGCCTCGTGATCACGCATTCCGAGAACCACAGCCACGTTTGGGCCATCGCGGCGGCCGGTGGCGCGCCGCGCCAGCTCACCAGAGGCGACGGCAACGAGGGAGACCCGCGCGTCTCACCCGACGGCCGGACCGTGCTCTATACCGGGGAGCATGGTGGCAACAGCGATCTGTGGATCGCGCCGCTCGACAGCGGCGCTGCGCGCCAGCTGACGTCGGACAGCACCAACGAATTCTCGGCGCGCTGGTCGCCCGACGGCGCGACGATAGCGTATCTCTCGAACCGGACCGGCACGAACCAGGTCTGGCTGGTCCCCGCCGCAGGCGGCACCGCTCTCCAGCTCACGACCGACAGCGCCAACGTGTACCAGGCCGAGTGGTCGCCGGACGGGGGAGCCATCGTGTTCGGTCTGGACCGGGATAACGGCGACCTCTGGACGATTGCGGCCGCGGGCGGGATGCCGCGACGGCTCACCACTCAGGGATCGGCCAACAGCCCGGTTTGGTCGCCCGACGGACGGTCACTGCTCTTCAACTCCGCCAGCTCGGCGGACGGCCAGGGGCACATCTGGACCGTGGCTGCGACCGGAGGACGGGCCACCCAGCTGATCTTTGACCACTACCAGTTCAATGCCGTGTGGTCGCCGGACGGCCGGTCTTTCGCCGTTCCATGGCACAACGGCCGCGGCGTGGATCTGGCGGTGCTCGCGGCCAGCGGCGGCCGGCCCCATGTCCTGGCGAGCGATTCGACGGTCTGGCACATCAGCCCCGCCTTTTCACCGGACGGTGGCCGCATCGCATACCTCTCGAACCAGAGCGGCCGCTACGACATCTACCTGATCCCGGCGGCGGGCGGGGCCGCGACCCGCCTGACCACCACGGCCGGCGACGAGTTCTCACCGGTCTTCACGCCCGACGGCCAGACCATCGTGTACAGCATGTACGAGAGCGACGGCAACATCGCCACGGCGCGGGTGAACCGGCTGCTGCGCCGGGCCGCCGGACAGGGCGAGTGATGAACGCCGTCCGCCTCAGGCTCTCGGCGATGATGTTCCTCCAGTACTTCATCTGGGGGGTGTGGTTCGTCACGATGGGGACCTACCTGAGCCAGACGCTTTACTTCACGGGACAGCAGATCGGCCTCGCCTACGGCGCCACCGCGATCGCCGCGCTGGTCTCACCGTTCTTCATGGGGATCGTAGCGGACCGGTTCTTCGCCTCCGAGAAGCTGTTAGGCATCCTGCACCTGGCCGGCGCGGCCCTGATGTGGTTCGTCTCCACGCGCAGCGACTTCGCCACGTTCTACCCGGCGCTGATCCTCTACGCGCTCTGCTACATGCCCACGCTCAGCCTCACCAACGCCGTCGCCTTCCATCACGTCGAGAACCCGGCGCGCGACTTCCCGCTGATCCGGGTCCTGGGGACCATCGGCTGGATCGTGGCCGGCATCATCGTGGGCAAGGTGCTGCACGCGGACGCGCTTGCCACGCCGATGCGCCTGGCCGCGGGCGCGTCCGTCGTGATGGGGCTGTTCGCGTTCGCGCTCCCACACACGCCGCCCAAGGCGGCCGGAGCGCCGTTCAGCGCGCGGGACGCGCTGGGCCTCGACGCCCTCGAACTGCTGCGTGATCGCGCCTTCCTGGTGTTCGTGGTCGGCTCGTTCCTGCTCTGCATCCCGCTCCAGTTCTACTACGCCTTCACCAACGCCTTCCTCAACGAGATCCACGCGCCCGAGCCGGCCTTCATCCAGACCTTCGGCCAGGTGAGCGAGATAGGGTTCATGATCCTGCTGCCGTGGTTCCTGCAGCGTTTCGGCATCAAGTGGATCATGCTGGGCGGCATGCTGGCGTGGAGCCTGCGGTACCTGGCCTTCGGGCACGGCGACATCGGCGCGGGAATGTGGATGATCTACGCCGGCATCCTGCTCCACGGCGTCTGCTACGACTTCTTCTTCGTGAGCGGACAGATCTACACCGACGAGCGGGCCGGCCCCAAGATCCGCGCGGCGGCCCAAGGGTTCCTCAACTTCGTGACCAACGGGCTCGGCTACTTCATCGGCGCGTTCGTGTCGGGGCGCGTCGTGGACGCCTACCGGCTGCCCGGCGGCGGACACGACTGGTATCGCATCTGGCAGGTGCCGGCGATCGGCGCCCTCGCGATCCTGGTGGTGTTCGCCGCGCTGTTCCGGCCTGCGCGGATAGTCGCGCCCTCGCCCGCACCCGCAGCCTGATGGAGAACCCGGCCATGGCCCGCATCCCGCGTCGCACGTTCGTACAGGAGTCGGCGGCCGCCGCGGCGGCCTTCACCATCGTACCGCGCCACGTCCTCGGCCGCGGCCACCAAGCGCCGAGCGACACGGTCATCGTCGCCTGCATCGGCGTGGGGGGCATAGGCCGCAACGACGTGCGCGGCATCGCGCAGGCCGGGGCGAACATCTCCGCGCTGTGCGACGTGGACGACGAGGCGGCGGCCGAGTCGTACCGCGCCTATCCGCGGGCCCGCAAGTACAAGGATTGGCGCGAGATGCTCGAGCGTGAGCGCGACGTGGACGCGATCAACATCTCCACGCCCGACCACGGTCACGCGGCGGCGACGATGCTGGCGTTGCGGGCGGGCAAGCACTGCCGCACCCAGAAGCCGCTGACGCGAACCATCGCCGAGGCGCGCGCGATCCGGGACGCGGCGGCGCAGCGCCCGCGGCTCGTCACCCAGATGGGCAACCAGGGTCACGCCAACGAGGGCGTGCGCATCATGCGCGAGTGGGTGGAAGCCGGCCTCATCGGGACGGTGCGCGAGGTGCACATCTGGACCAACCGTCCCATCTGGCCGCAGGGCATTCAGCGTCCCACGGAGGCGCACAACCCACGTCCCTCCCTCGATTGGAACCTGTGGCTCGGCCCGGCGCCTGACCGGCCGTACAACCCGGCCTACGCGCCGTTCCGGTGGCGCGGCTGGTGGGACTTCGGCACCGGCGCCCTGGGCGACATGGCGTGCCACTTGATGGACGCGGCATACTGGATCCTGGACCTCGGCTACCCGTCGCACGTCGAGGCCGAGTGCTCGCAGCTGTTCACCGAGACCGCGCCCAGAAGCTCTCGCATCACCTTCAACTTCCCTGCCAAGGGGAGTCGTCCGGCGGTGACGGTGGTGTGGCGGGACGGCGCGCTGGTGGCGCCGCGGCCAGCGGAGTGGCCGGCGACGGAGCTTTGGCCGTTCGGTGACGACGGCGGACAGCTGTGGATCGGCGACCAAGGCAAGATGACCGCGGGGGTCTACGCCGAGAACCCGCGGCTCCTCGACGCCGCGCGCATGGCCGAGGTGACGGCGCATCCGTTGGAACAGCGCTACCCGCGCATTCCAGGCGGCGGGTATGCGGAGTTCGTGAACGCCATCAAGAACGGCACGCGAGCCGGCTCGGACTTCGCGAATCACGCCACGGGGCTGACCGAGATGATCCTGTTCGGCTGCCTCGCTCAGCGGCTAGGTGCAAGCCTCGACGTGGAACCGGCGACCGGGCGGATCATTACCTCGATCCCGGGCGATTGGGTGACTCCCACTTACCGGCGTGGGTGGAGTTTATGATTGGGGGTCCGCTACGGGGTGGCGCTGATGACAACAGGCTTGGAGCTGGTAGAGCGCGTCGAGCTGCCCCACGTCGGGCACGTTGAACTTCTCGAGCAGCCGGTCGATGCTGTTCTGGGCGCTCACGCATTTCTCGACCAGGCGGAGCCGGGTGCGCATGAGGTCGCGGGGCCCGCGCTGCTCGGGCCGGATCATGTGCGCTTCGGGGATGAGACCGGCGCGGAGCAGGACGGCCAGGACGTCGGAGTCGACCTGGTCGGTCTTGACCTTGGCGGCGCAGATGGCCTTGAGCCGGGTGGCGTGGGCGAGCACGAGCGCAACGCCCAGACCAGCGAGCACGTCGGCCCGCCAGTACCGGGCGCCCGTCGATTCGACGACCGCCTGGTAGTTATATTGCCCCGACGGTACAAGCCGGAGGCCTTTGTGGACTGGAAGCCCTACATAACTGCCGATCCCAACATCATGCACGGTGCCGTGTGCTTCCGTGGCACGCGTGTTCCGGTCACGGTGGTACTTGACAATCTGGCGGCTGGTGAGACTGCCGAACGCATCCTGGATCAGTATCCTACCCTGAAGGCAGAGCACCTTCCAGCCGCCCTTGCCTACGCGGCTGAGCTGGCGCGGGAACGCATCCTCCCCATTCCCGCCTAGTTGCTCCGGATGGCGCTGCGTTTCAAGCTCGACGAGAATCTACCCCGTGAGGCGGAAGCGGTATTCCGCGCTGCAGGTCACGATGCGCACTCCGCGCTAGCGGAGGGCTTGGCCGGTGCTCCAGATCCCAGAGTATTCGACGCCTGTCAGAGTGAGCAGCGGATCCTCGTCACCTTCGACCTGGACTTTGCGGACATTCGGCTATATCCGCCCGAAACCCATGTTGGGCATCTGGATTCTTCGCCCAGCCATTCACTCCGGCAGCTCCTTCACCCAGATGTTGCGGTAACGGATGCGATTCCCGTGATCCTGGAGCACCAGCGGCAGCCGGTCGGCGTGAGACCGGTAGGTCGCGACCGTGGCGTGCACGGTTCGGCCCGTGATCTCCGTGTTGTCCTGCACCAGCACGCCGTTGTGGAACACCGTGATGCGGGCCGGCTGCGCGAGGGATCCGTCGGCGTTGAAGTGCGGGCGATGGAAGACGATGTCATAGGTCTGCCACTGGCCAGGCGGGCGTGAGGCGTTGACGAGCGGCGGGCTCTGGCCGTAGATGGCGGCCGCCTGCCCGTCGGCGTAGGTGTCGTTTTGGTACGAGTCGAGCACCTGCACTTCGTAGAGTCCCATCAGGTACACCCCACTGTTGCCGCGCTCCTGGCCTTCGCCGTGGGGCGGCGTCGGTGTGGCCCACTCGATGTGAAGCTGCACGTCCCCGAAGACGCGCCGGGTGTGGATGTTGCCCGTGCCCGGCGCGCATTCGATGTAACCGTCACGCGCGTTCCAACGGGCCGGCGTGCTGTCGTTGCCTGCCCATTCCGCGAGGTCGCGGCCGTCGAAGAGCACGATCGCGTCCGAGGGCGGCGGCACGGGCGGGCGCCCGTGGCCTGGGTTCACCACCGGCGGCCGAGGACGGGCCATCGAGTGCACCGGCCATTCGGCGGCCTGGGCCAGTAGCCCTACCGGCACCGCGGCCAGGACCGCGACGGCGCTGAGCACGGCGCGTGCGGCGGGAGCCGCCGCTCTGAAGAATGCGTTCATGATCTCAGAAGGAAACGCCCCGCACCCCATTGTTCAACCTTTCGGCCCTCGCGAGCGTCCAAGTACCAAAGCCACCAGGGAACCACCATGCCGTCGTTGGCGTTATTGCTAGCCCTCGCGACCCAGACACCGCCCCAGACGCCGGCCGGGGCGCCACCCCGCCCCGCCGCGCCGAGCGTGGCGACCACCGCGGCGGTGCGCG
Organism: Gemmatimonadales bacterium; assembly: GCA_030697825.1. NCBI lineage: Bacteria > Pseudomonadati > Gemmatimonadota > Gemmatimonadia > Gemmatimonadales > Gemmatimonadales bacterium. The sequence goes on from JAUYOW010000163.1 coordinate 36,228, forward strand.
CTGCCCGGCCGCCCGTCCTGGACGGACGCGACGATGACGAGGTCTGGCGGTTGGCCACTCCCATCACCGAATTTCGGCAGTTCTCGCCGGTGGAGGATGCCGAGGCGCGATTCTCTACCGAGGTGAAAGTCGCGTACGACGCGCACAACTTCTACGCCTTCGTGCGCGCGTACGATCCGCACCCCGACAGCATCCTGCGGCTCCTCTCCCGGCGCGACGTGCGCTCCGCGTCGGACCAGATCAAGATCCTCATCGACTCCTATCACGACCGCCGCACCGGCTACGAGTTCGCGGTGAACCCGGCGGGCGTGAAGCGCGACTACTCGGTCTCCGACGACGGCGACGAAGACGGCGCCTGGGACGGGGTGTGGGAGGTCGCGACCACCGTGGACTCCCTCGGCTGGACGGCCGAGTTCCGCATCCCGCTCTCGCAGATGCGCTACACCCCCTCGGAGACCAACACCTTCGGGTTCGGCGTGTGGCGGGACTTGCAGCGCACCACCGAGCGGTTCAGCTGGCCGGTCTACCGGAATTCACGGCCGGGCCTCATGTCCCAGCTCGGCGAGGTCACGGGCCTCACCGGCCTGGCCTCGCCACGGCGGCTCGAGGTGAGTCCGTATGCGGTGACGAAGAACGTCTCGACGACGTCGGCGACCGGCTTCGACCGGGACCAGCGGCTGACCGCGGGCGCGGACCTCAAGTACGGGCTGACGTCCAACCTCACACTCGACGCCACGGTGAACCCCGATTTCGGACAGGTCGAGGCGGACCCCGCGGTGCTGAACCTCTCGGCCTTCGAGACCTTCTTCGGGGAGCGGCGGCCGTTCTTCATCGAGGGGACGGGGATCTTCCGCTTCAACGTGAACTGCAGCCAGGTGAACTGCAGCGGCGAGGGGCTGTTCTACTCACGCCGCATCGGGCGCTCGCCCCAGTTGGGGGGCCTCTACGGCGACGCGAGCTCGGCTACCTCCTCGACGATCCTGGGCGCCGGCAAGCTCACCGGTCGGCTGCCCGGCGGCCTGACGCTCGGCGTGCTCAACGCGGTGACGGCGCGCGCGGCCGGCACATCAGACCGCACCATCGAGCCGGCGACCAATTACGCCGCGGTGCGGGTGCAGCAGGACTTCCGTCACGGGGAAAGCGGGATCGGCGGGATCGTGACGGCGGTGCGGCGCGACGTGGACCAGTGGACCGAGCCCTACCTGCGCGGCAGCGCCTATGTGGGCGGCGTGGATTTTCGTCACCGCTTCCTCGGCGGGAAGTACCAGGTCTCGGGCTCGCTCGACCTGAGCCGCGTGACGGGAGCGGCGCCGGCCATCGCCGCGACGCAACGGAGCTCGGTGCACTACTTCCAGCGGCCCGACGGCGGCCTCACCTACGACTCGACGCGCACCTCGCTCGGCGGCGACGCCGAGGAGCTGTTCTTCGGGAAGGTCGGCGGCCGCGTCACGCATTTCGAGACCACCTACCAGCGCCGGTCGCCCGGATTCGAGATCAACGACATGGGATTCCTGCGCCGGGCCGACCAGCAGAGCTGGAACACCTGGTTCGGGCTCTCGGGCAATCGTCCGACGCGGGTGTACCAGCGGGCGTCCTGGAACTTCAACTGGTGGCAGTACTGGACTGCGACCGGTCTGGCCACCGAGCGCGCCTTCAACTCCAACCTGCACGCCCAGCTCAACAGCCGGTGGTGGGTGCGCGCCGGCGGGACCCTGGGACAGCTCGGCGGCGTCTCATGCGACCGCTGCACCCGTGGCGGTCCCAACCTCACCGTGGATCCGTACCTCTCCGCCTGGGGCGGCGTCGCCGGCGACGACCGGAAGATCATCGTGCCGGAGCTGTGGGTGAACTACTTCAGCGGGGACGGGGGGCGCTCGGTGTTCCGGAACGTAAACCCCTTCGTGAGCCTGCGCGTCTCCACCCGGTTCTCCACCAGCATGGGGGTGAGCTATTCCTGGAACACCGACGACTCCCAGTGGTTCGGCAATTTCACCGACGCGGGAGGGACGCACTATACTTTCGCGCGCCTCATGCAGAAGACGGGCTCGGTCAACTGGCGGGTGGACTACACGCTGTCGCCGACGCTGTCGGTGCAGCTGTACGCGCAGCCGTTCGTGAGTAAGGGCACCTATTCGAACGTGCGGGAAGCGTCGAACCCGGGGGCGTCGCGCTACCAGGACCGCTACCAGCCCTACCGTGACACTGCGCTCGCCAATAACCCTGGCGGTTTCAATTTCAAGCAGTTCCGCTCCAACACGGTGCTGCGGTGGGAGTACCGGCCCGGCTCGACGCTGTTCCTCGTTTGGACGCAGGGCCGGCAGGATTTCGCGGGCGCGGAGGGGTCGAACTCGTTCGGCGGGGACTTCCGCGATCTCTTCGACACCCGCCCCGACAACACGTTCCTGGTCAAGGCGTCCTACTGGCTGAGCTGGTGAGCTAGGGCCTCCACGTCCCCTTGGCGACCTTCGGCACGAAGTCGTCGAGCCCGCGCGGAGGGAAGGCCAGCGTCTTCCCCGATTCGGCGCTCAGGTAGGCCGCCATCAGGATGCGTACCACCTCGACGCCGTCGTCGAAGGTGAACCTCGGCTTCTCCTTGCCAAGGAACACGCGGACGAAGTGACGATCCTCCGCTTCGTATCCGTAGGCAGCGGGCTCGTTGGCCACGACGGGCATGAGCCCGATCTCCGCGTTCTGCTTCTCGACCAGGTCCTCGCCGGCCCTGCCCTGCACTTCCCGGCTGAAGAAGAGCTTAAGCCCGGTGTCGAGCGTGTTCCAGGACATCGAGTACTCGGGGCCCAGCAGCTCGGCCGAAAGGCGCAGCCCCGCGCCGACGAAGCTCCACGACGTGGTCGCTTCTCCTAGCACCGTCAGCCCGTCCTTCGTCTCGAACTCGATGGTCACGCTGGCGAAATCCTCGGCCGGCCGGCGCGCGTAGTCCACCGCCTTCCCCATCGAACGGGACAGCTTCGCCGCATACCGGGGACGCGTCCACTTGAGACTCGCGATATGGCCGGTGATGCGCTTCACCTTCACCGACCCGAGCGGCTGCCCCGGCTCCGTCAGCAGATGCCTGACGACCAACGCAGAGTGGCACATCATGTCGTTCAGCACGCCGCCGCCCTGGAGCTTCCCTTGCCAGAACCAGGGCGTGTGCGGACCGCTGTGTTCCTCGGCGGCGCGCGCCAGGTAGGGCCGGCCGGTGAGCTTCGCGCCGCGCGCCCAGAGGAGCGCGCGCCCGGCCTCGACCTGGGGGGCGAATACCTGATTCTCGAGGTAGCCGTGCTTGAGGCGCGCGCGCTTCACCATTCGCGCGACCTCACGTGCCTCGGCCACGTTGCGGGCGAGCGGTTTCTCGCAGGCGATGCCGACCAGCTCCCCCTTACCACGTTCGAGGGTGTCCACGATCTCTTCGACGTTGGCGATGCGGGCGTGGTTCGGGCCGCAGAGCCAGATGGCCCGGATCGCCGGATCGGCGACCATCGCGGCGATCGAGGGATACGCCTTCGCGCGGCCCACATCGAGTCTGCGTGCCAGCCGCGCCGTTTCCGAGGCGTTCGCGGAGTTGGGGCTCCACACGCCAAGCACGTCGGCGTCGCGCACGCCCTGGAACGCCTGGAGGTGGAACTTCGCGTTGAAACCGCTCCCGATGATGCCGATGCCGAGACGCTCGCTCACGGGCGGGATCCTCGCGGTCGGCGCGACGCATCGGCCCCGCCGTACCGGCGATCCCACTCGGCATAGCTCACGCCCAGCTCACGAAGAGCCTCATCCGGCGCGCCGAGCCAGACCGGAATGAAGACGTTGCCGATGTAGCCGAGATCCTCCACTCCCATCCGGCTCGAGAAGAACGCCGAAGCAGTGAGGTCGCGGACGCGGTTGAAGAACTGGGCGGCCGGGCGCAGCTCCTCGCGCGCCCGAGCCGGCCACGCGATGTCGTCGAGCACGGCGGCGCGCTGCGCGTCGTCGCACTGCACCAACGGCTTCTGGAAGCGCCTCCCGCACTCCTCGTCGAACCACCGGAGGCCGTCGTGCCACGCCTGCTTCGCCTGATCGCCCGACTCGGCCAGGACGAAGTCCATGTACTCGATCGAGCCGGCGTCGGTTGCGCCACCGGATTTCTCGTCGTGCGGGATCACCATGTCGGCGAGGACGCGCACGGTAGCAAGCTCGGTTTCGTTGAAAAAGCGCCAAGAGGCCTGCCCTTGCGCGGTCCACTTCCGGAACCGCTCCCAGGTGGGCGAGCCGACCCCGTACGCCGCCATGGCGCCGAGCCCCATCGCCTCGATCGCCTCCCGCCTATCCATCTCGTGCGAACCGAAGGTACCGCTCCCCGCTCCCCGCTCCCCGTCTTTCATATCTCCCTCCGCCGCATCGCCTGGCTGATGTGGTCGCACGTCCGCCACGCCAGCGCCATGATGGTCCAAGTCGGATTCTTGTCCGCCTGCGAGACGAACGGCCCGCCGTCCGCGACGAAGAGGTTGGGGACTTCGTGCGCCTGGCAGTTGGAGTTGAGCACCGACGTCGCAGGGTCGCTCCCCATCTTCGTTCCGCCCAGCTCGTGGATGATCCTGCCGCCCGCGGCGATGCCGTACTCCTGCTCACGCGTGGGCATGGAGGAGAAGACCTGTCCGCCCATCGCGTCCACCAAGTTGCGGAAGGTCTGCTGCATGTGGCGGACCTGGTTGTACTCGTGGTCGGTCCACTGCCAGTGGAAACGCAGCACCGGAATGCCCCACCGGTCGCGCACGTCGGGGTCGAGCTCGCAGTACGAGCCGTCGTTGGGGATCATCTCTCCTCGGCCCGAAAAGCCGATCGTCGTGCCCCAGTAGCGGCGGTAGTCGTTCTTCAGGGTGCGGCCCCATCCGCCGCCGTTGGGATAGCGGTGGATGCCGCCGAAGAACCCCGCGCCCGGCTGGCCCAGGCCGCCCCAAACCTCGATGTGGTAGCCGCGCGGGAAGTCCAGTTGCCGATTGTCCAGCCACCACGGCATGTAGACGTGGCCGCCGCCGACGCCATCCTCGTTGTAGCGCTTCCGGCCGACGAGGCGCGGGATGAAGCCGGCGACGTCGGTGCCCGTCGTGTCGGTGATGGCTTTCCCGACGGCGCCGCTCGAGTTCGCGAGTCCCTGCGGGAATCGCGACGACTTCGAGTTGAGCAGCAGCCGCGCCGACTCGCAGGCGCTCGCCGCGAGCACCACGACGCGCGCGCGCACGCGCTTGTCCCCTCCGTCGGTCTTGTCGATGTACTGCACGCCGGTGGCGCGCCCGCGGTCGTCAACGGTGACCTCGCGCACCATCGCGTTCGTGACCAGCGTGAGGCGCCCGGTGGCGCGGGCGGGCGCCAGCAGCACGTTGGTGCTCGAGAAATTCGCGTGAACCGCGCAGCCGCGGTTGCACTGGCCGCAGTAGTGGCAAGCCGCGCGGCCGTTAAGCGGGCGCGTGAGGATCGAGAGCCGCGCCGGGACGCACGTCACGTTCAACCGTTTCGACGCGTCCATCACGAGCAGCTCATACGCGCGTGGCCGGGGCGGCGGCTGGAAGACCCCGTCGGGCTGGTTGTGCAGCCCCTCGTTGCTGCCGAAGAGCCCCACCAGCCGATCGAGGCGGTCGTAATAGGGCTTGATGTCGTCGTAGGTGATGGGCCAGTTGGGGGAGAGTCCGTCGAGGTCGCCGCGGCGGAAGTCGTCGGGGCCGAAGCGGAGGGAGATGCGGCCCCAGTGGTTGGTGCGGCCGCCCACCATCCGCGCGCGCCACCAGTCGAACCGGGTGCCCTCCGCCCGCGTATACGGCTCGCCGTCTATCTCCCAGCCGCCGATGCAGGCGTCGAATTCGCCGAAGGGCCGTTCGCGGGTGGAGGCGCCACGCCGCTGGGTCGCGTAGTTCGGCCGCATCATCGCGCCGTCCGTGGCATTGTCCCACGGGCCACCGGCTTCGAGGATGATGACTCTCGCGCCGGCCCGGGTGAGGGCGTAGGCGGCCATGCCGCCACCGGCACCGGAACCCACGATGCAGACGTCGTAATCGTCGCGCTGGGACTGAGGTCGCACAGGGTCTCCTGACGGGATCGGGCGTGGATGACCCCTATAGGGTAGCGCGCGGAGGGGTGGTTCAGGAAGAGGGCGGCCTTGGGTCTTGCGTGCCGAAGGCGGACGTTGCATCGTGGAGGTGGCGGCGATCCACGCCCAACCTCTTCGACCCTCCCCCAGCGGGGGTCCTTGTGAGGCAAAGGGGGGCACACTCCCGGATCGGCATCGCAAGGGCCTTTGGCGCCGCGGGCGTCGCTGCTGGGGGGCGTGTACCGTGGCTTCACCAAAGGACTGAGAGACCACGATGCCGACCAACAAGGATTTCAAGCGCCTGGTTCGCGGGCGCATGAAGAAGACGGGCGAATCCTACACCGCCGCCCGCTCACACCTCCTCCGACAGAGAAGCAACCCCAGCCGCAAGGCCTCGATCTCGCGCGGCGCGTTTGCTTCGCGCGCCTCGGTCGCGACCGCCGCACCATTCACGCCGGTCATTGCCGAGCCACTGGTCACTTCCGCCACAACCGACCTCGCCCGCATCGCAGGGATGAGTGATGAGGCCGTCAAGAAGGCGACCGGCTGCCCGTGGGCCAAGTGGGTCAAGGCGCTCGACCACGTCGAGGCGTACACGTGGCCGCATCGCGAGATCGCCGACTACGTCCACGAAAAGTACAAGGTCCCGGACTGGTGGACGCAGATGGTGACGGTGGGCTACGAGCGCATCAAGGGGCTGCGGGCCAAGGGCCAGCGCCGCGGCGGCGGATACGAGGCGACCAGGAGCAAGGTCTTCCCCGTGCCGCTCGGCCGGCTCTATCGCGCCTTCCACGACAGCCGCACGCGGGCGCGCTGGCTTTCCGGCGTGGCGCTGAAGGTGCGCACGGCGACCCGTGAGAAGTCCATGCGGATCGCCTGGCCGGACGGGACATCGGTGGAGGCCTACTTCACCGGCACGGGCGCGGCGATGAGCCTGGTCCAGATCCAGCACCGAAAGCTGGTGGACCAGGCCGACGCCGCACGACGCAAGGCGTATTGGTCGGAGCGGTTGGCCGCCCTGGGCGAGATCCTCGCGCCGGCGGTGAAGAAGACGGCGTAGAGAGTTACAGCAGGCGCTGAAAAAGGGCCGGTCCCGGGTGGGGC
>JAUYOW010000164.1 GCA_030697825.1 Gemmatimonadales bacterium
CCCGACCCCCGCCACCGACGCCAGCACCGCCACGTCCACCCCGCCCGACCCGTCGCGGAGGATCCTCGGGGGCCCGTAGTACCGGAAGAGCGACAGGTAGCCGAATGGCGCCATCTTGTCCCACGCCCGGCCGAGGTAGTCCAGCACGAAGGAGAGCGCGATGACCGCCGAAGTCCACGCGATCGCCGAGCCGGCATCGCGCCGGGTCGCGGAAATGGCGAGGCCAACCGATCCGAACGCAGCGAAGAGCAGCCAGCAGACGCCCGCGATCGGCAGGTACGCCGAAGCCTCGACCCCTTCCAGCGGCCGGCCCGCTACGCCGATCGCCGTCCCGGCCCACGCCGCGGCCGCGATCAGTGAAATGCCGCCCAGAATGCCGATCACGGCGGCGCCCACCTGCGCGGTTCTCGCGACCGGCCGCGACGCGATCAGGTCCATCGTCCCCAGACCCATCTCGCCCGCGAGCGCGCCCGCGCTCACCCGGACGACCCAGACGCTCATGAGCACCAGCAGGAACGGGTGCACGTACCCAAAGCCGAGGACGCCGGCGGGGGTGACGTTGGCGATCATCTCCTCTCCCAGGATGCGCTGAAGGGCCGGCGGCGCGAATTGAAGGACCTGCTCAACGAGAGCCCTCGCGGACGAGCTTGGCGCGACGCGGGTTATCGCCCACTCGAACAGGCCACCGGCGAGCGCCATCAGAACGAGCGGGACGCGGTGCCGTTGCCAGTGATGGCCAAGCAGCGCGCGCAGGATCACCGGTACTGCTCCAGGAAGGTCTCCTCCAGGCTCGGCTGCTCGATCAGCAGGTCCGCGAGCGGCATCATGCCGAGCCGCGCCACCAGCGCGGGCAGCTTCTCACGCATCACCAGAAGCACGACCCGGCGCGCCTCCGTGCCCGCCACCTCGCCGAAGGCCGCGAGCGCCGCCGTGTCCACGTCCTCCCGGAACTCCACGGTCACGCGCCGTCGCGTAGACCGTTTCAGTTGCGCCACGTCGCCCACGCTCACCAGCTTGCCGGCGCGCAGCATGGCCACGCGGTCGCAAACGCGCTCGACCTCGGGAAGGACATGGGAGGAGAAGAAGACCGTGGTCCCTTGCCGGCGCGCGTCGGAGAGGATCGCGTAGAACTCCTGCTGCACCAGCGGATCGAGCCCCTTGGTGGGCTCATCGAGGAGCGCGAGCCTGGGCGCGCATTGGAGCGCCTGCACGATGCCGAGCTTCTGGCGCATCCCGTCGGAGTAGGTGCGTACCGGCCGCTTGAGCGCGTCGCCGTCGAGCCCCAGCCGCGCCAGCAACTGCTCCCGGAGCACCGGCGCTCTCTTCGACAGCAGCGCCAGCAGGTCCAGGGTCCTCTCGCCCGGGAGCTGCGGCCAGAATCGCGCCTCGCCGGCGAGGTAACCGAGGTCCGCGTGCGCGGCCACGCCTCCGGGCGCGACCGGCCGGCCGAGTATCGAAGCGCCACCCTCGCTCGGGCGCAGCAGGCCCAGCAGCAGCCGGATCGTCGTGGTCTTGCCCGCACCGTTAGGCCCGAGAAAGCCGAAGACCTCCCCCTCTTCGACCCGGAGGGAGAGGCCTTGGAGCGCCTGGACCTTGCCGTACCGCTTGCCGAGACCACGGGTCTCGATCGCGGCGGCGCTCACCGAGGCATGCTCGTCAGGCGGCTATGGCGTCGAGCGCGTCGTGCAGCTCGGCCGCGCTCTGGAACCGCTTGCCGGGTTCCTTGCTCAGGGCCCGCAGCACCAGCGCCGCCAGCGACTCCGGCACGTCGGCGTTGAGCGCGCGGGGCGACTGCGGAGTCTCTTCGAGCTGCTTGGCCACCAGAGTGATGGGAGAATCGGCGACGAACGGCGGGCGGCCGGTCAGCGACTCGAAGAGCACCGCGCCCGCGGCGTAAAGGTCGGCGCGGAAGTCCACGTCGCCGCCAAGGAGTTGCTCCGGCGCCATGTACTCGGGCGTCCCTATCGCCATCCCCGCCTGCGTCACGCCCTCCGTGCGCACCGCCAGCCGCGCGATCCCGAAGTCCATCACCTTGAGCGTGCCCGACGGCTCCACGATGAGGTTCTGCGGCTTGATGTCGCGGTGGATGACGCCCTGTTCGTGCGCGACCTCGAGCGCCCGGCAGAGCTGCTTGCCCACCGTGAGCGCCACGTTGATGGGCAGCGAGCCGCGGCTCTGGATCAGGTGCTTCAGCGACTGCCCCTCCACGAACTCCATCGTGATGTAATAGAGCCCGTCCACCTCGCCGATGTCGTGGGTGCGGACGACGTTCCGGTGCGTGATCTTGCGGGCCAGGCGGATCTCGTCCTTGAAGCGCTGGAGCGCCGCAGGATCGCCGGCCATCTCGTCGGTCTTGAGAGTCTTGATGGCGACCGGCTCGCCCAGCTCGGTGTCCCAGGCGCGGTAGACCACTCCCATGCCGCCCACGCCAAGGATGCCCTTCACCTCGTAGCGGTTCGCGAACGTCGCGCCCGGCTCCAGCATGCCGGTCTTCGAGGCCACCGACCGCACCATCGTCGCCGAAGCGACGTCGCCGCCGGCGGTATAGATGGGTTGCGTGACCTCGCCCGAGCGGGTGCTCAGGAACTCGACCAGCTGCTGTTTCGCCTTCAGCTCTTCCATCATCGCGCGGAACGCCGAGGCCAGCTCCCCGATCTCGTCCCTCGACGTGACCTGGACCGAGCCGGTGTAGTCGCCCTCGGCCACGCGCCGCGTCGCGCCGACGAGCGCCTTCACGGGATCGGTGATGCGGTGCGCGACCAGCCAGGAGGCGAGCATCGCGAGAACCAGCCCGACGATAGCCGCGAGCGCCAGCGTGCGCTGCAGCCGCCGGAAGCCGGCCAGCTCCGCGTCGAGCGAGCGCAGGGTGAGGTAGCCTCCCCGCGCCTCCTCGGCGCCGGGCGTCCTCAGGAAACGGTTGAAGCCGACCAGCCGCTCATTGCCGACCGTCAAATCGACCCGCACCCGCGCGCTGTCGCCGGCCATGGCGCTGTCAGTGAGGTTGCGCGCGATCGCCGCGTCGATCTCCGCCGACCTGGGGACGGTGCCCGCCACCACAACGGCCGAATGGCCGGCGCTGTCCTCCTTGATCACATAGAAAACGATGTCGCTCCCGGTGGCGCGCTTCACCTCCTGCGCCAGGGAGTCCGTGACCTGGTGCGCCGCCACGAGCACCGCCTCGACCGGGCCCGT
>JAUYOW010000165.1 GCA_030697825.1 Gemmatimonadales bacterium
CGTCACGCGCCTCTGGCGCCTCGCGGCGGACGCGCGGGTGACCACGTATCCCATGTTCCGGGACCGCGGGAAATCGTGGGACGTGTGGCGCGCCGTGAACCACTGCCTGGAAGCGGTGCCCAAAGAGGGCGCCGTCCTCGACGTCGGGGCGTGGCAGTCCGAGGTGCTGTGGGCGCTTCGGCGCGCCGGCTACGGCAACCTCGCAGGCTGCGACACCGGCCCGCGCGTTCGCCGGATGCCGGGCGCGGGGACGATCGAGTACGTAGCGGAGGATTTCTTCGCGCTCGACCGGCCGGAGCACTCGCTCACCGCGCTCACCTGCCTGTCCGCGATCGAGCACGGCATGGACGCCGAGGCGTTCTTCACCCGCGCGGCCCGGCTGCTCGGCCCCGGTGGCAGGCTCCTGCTCACCACCGACTACTGGCCAACACCCATCCATACCGAAGGCCTCTCCGCCTTCGGCCGTCCGTGGACGATCGCCTCACGCGGTACCGTCGAGGCGTGGATCGCCTTCGCCGGGAAGCTCGGGCTCGAGCCGGACGGCCCCGTGTCGCTCGAGGCCGGCGACGCCCCCATCCGGTGGAACCGCGGCAACTACACATTCCTATGGCTGGCGCTGGCGAAGCGCGACTAGGCGTCGCCTGCCTCTCCGTCTCCGCGGCCCTCGGCGGATCGGAGTGGGTGCTTTTCGACTTCGCCTCCCGCGCGCGGGCGCACGGCATCGAGCCGCTGGTCGTGCTGCCCAAGCCCGGCCCGCTCGGCGATGCGCTCAAACAGGCGGGCGTCCCCGTCACTGTGGCGGCGGCGCCGGCCGACTTCCTCGAGCTGTCGCAGCGCGCCGCACTCTCGGCTGAGGGCATCCTGCGCTTCGGTCGCGGGGTGTGGCGATGGTCGCGCGCGATCGGCGCGGAACTGGACCGGCTCTCCACGCTCCCAGCCGGCCGCCCCACCGTCCTCTACTCGAACGGCTTTAAGGCGCACCTCGCCGCTACGCTGCTGCGCGGCTATCGCCCCGTCTGGCACCTGCACGAGTTCCCGCCTGACCGGCTCGACGCGGTCTGGAAAACGCTGGCCGGCGCCATACCCCACGCGACGATCGCGGTATCGCATTCCGTGGCGGACGCCTGGCGGATGCCGCGGTTCCCCGCCCCGAGGGTCGCGCTCAACGGCGTTGATACGGAGCGATTCCAGCCTGCGCCCCGGACGCACTGGATCCACGACCAGCTGAATCTTCCGCACCAGGTGCGGCTCATCGGCATGCCGGCCGTCTTCGCGCGGTGGAAGGGGCATCTGCTGGTCGTCGAAGCCTTCGAGCGGATCGCGGCGGAACAACCCGACGCTCATCTCGTCCTGGTGGGAAGCCCGATCTACGACACCGCGGCCGAGCGTGGTTACGGTGAGGAGTTGGTCCGAAGAGTGCGGCGTTCGTCGCTTCCCGGCCCCTTCACGGCCCAGCCGCTGCACGAGAGGATCCACTTCCTGAAGTTCCAGACCGAGCCGTGGCGGCTCTATCCGGAGTTCGACCTCGTGGTGCACTTCTCGACCCGGCCGGAGCCGTTCGGGCGCGTGATCGTGGAGGCCATGGCGTCAGGGGTGCCCGTCATCGCCGCGGACGCGGGCGGCCCGCGCGAGATCGTCGAGCACGGGGTGACCGGGTGGCTCGCGCCGCCGCGCGACGTGCGGAGGCTGAGCGAGCTGATGGTGACCGGCCTCGCGGCCGACCGTCAGGCGATGGGAACGGCGGCGCGGCGCGCCGCGGTGGAGCGTTTCTCGGCCGACCGCTATGCGGGGGACGTCGCCGCGATCCTGCGCGCCGCGAGCCGGCGGCTTATCTTTGGCCGCGAGGAGGGGTTGTGAGCGCACTTGCCCAAGCCGTTCGAGACTATTTCGCCACGGCCCATCCCCGGGGCGTCATGTCGGCGTACTTGTTCGGCAGTCACGTCCGGGGAACAGCCCACGCCCAGAGCGACGTGGATGTGGCGGTCGTGCTGGACTACGGTGCCTTTCTCCTGCGAGGGGAGCGGGCACGCGCAGCGGTGAGCCTCAACTCCGAGCTGATCGCCGCGACTCACTGTAACGAGGTGGACGTGGTCGTGCTGAACGACGCGCCCCCGGAGCTTGCTTTCAGCATCATCACCCGTGGCGCCAGGCTCTACTGCTCGGGTCCGGAGGGCGAGGCAGCGGACCACGCGTTGGTTCGCACGGCGCTGCTAAGGTACGCGGACTTCAGACCGTTCCTCGAGAGAACCAGGCGTCTCAAGCTGCTCGCGCTCTCGCGATGACGTTCTTGGTGGAGCGGCTCGCGGAGCTGCGGCTGCACCTCAATCGCTTGCGGGATCTCGCTCCCAGGGTCCGCGATGCCGAGTCGCTGCGCGCCGACCTCAGCCTCCACAACGACGTGCTGTTCTCGCTCCTGGTCGTGTGCCAGGGGGTCATCGACATAGCGGGGGAGCTGGCCGGGCGCCGTGGCATCCGCTTCGAGGACTACAGGAGTTCGCGCGCCTCGTGGCGCGCCTGGAGGGACAGGGCTGAGTTGCGCCGCCCGGGACTCGACCCTATCGGTGTGGTCCGTTGACGAAAGCCCTTGTGCCAACGACATTTAGCGCCGCTGTGTTGACGTGGTTTCTACTTGGTGCTACTATTTACTTTATGACGCAAAGTACCCTCAGACGGATGGCCTACACTACTTGAGCAACTTCACCCATCGGCGGTTCGCCCTCGCGGCGGCAGGCCTCATAGCGCTGGCCTCACCCCGGTTCATGGTCGCCCAGCAACCACCGCCCCGGCCGCCGGGCGTCACCGACCAGCAGATCCAGCAGGCCATCCAGCAGCGGGGCCTCGGCGATCAGCTGCGCCAGCGCATCCAGCAGAGCGGCATGACGCCCGATCAGATCCGGGCGCGCCTGCGGGCGGCAGGGTACTCGGAGAACCTCATCGACGCCTACATGAGCCAGGGGACGCCCGGCCAGCCCGCCCCCGCCCCG
>JAUYOW010000166.1 GCA_030697825.1 Gemmatimonadales bacterium
GCTATAGCGCGCGCACGATCCCGCGGATGAGCCGCGCGAGGTCTTCCTTCACCCGGTCCGCCGCCTCGAGCACCTCCTGGTGCGACAGTTTCCCGCCGAGGCCGGCCGCCGGATTGGTGATCGTAGAGATGCCGATGCAGCGGACGCCACGCGCGCGCGCCACGATCACTTCGGGGACGGTGCTCATCCCGACCGCATCGGCGCCGATCCGCTTCAGCATCTCGATCTCGGCCTTCGACTCGAACGACGGGCCGAGCATCGCGGCGTAGACGCCCTCTTCCAACGCGACCCGTTCCTCCGCCGCCACCCGGCGCGCCAGACCGCGCAGCTCGCCGTCGTAGGGATCGCTCATGTCGGGGAAGCGTTCCTCTCCTTCAAGGGCGGCGCCGGACAGCGGGTTCATCGCCATCATGTTGATGTGGTCGGCGATCAGCATGAGCGTGCCCGGCCGGAAGGTGCGGCGGATGCCGCCGGCCGCGTTGGTGAGGATGATGGTCCCGACGCCGAGCGACGCGAAGACGCGTATCGGCAGCCCGGCGACCGCTGCGTCGTGGCCCTCGTACAGGTGGAACCGGCCGCTCTGAGCGAGGACCGCCACCCCGTCCAGCGTCCCGGCGATGAGCTCGCCGGCGTGACCCTCGACCTTGGGGAGCGGGAAGCCGGGGATCCTGCCGTACGGCACCTTGACCGCGTCCTTCAGCTCGCCGCCCAGGAACCCCAGCCCGGAGCCGAGCACGATGGCGATCTTCGGCGTCCGCGGCGCGATCGCCGCCCGTACCGCATCGGCCGCCGCGCGGACCGCCGGTGTCCCACCCACCCCATCACTCATCGCCCATCACTCCTCACTTATCACCCATCACCCATCACGTCGTTGCTTCTCAAGCCGTTGCGTCCAGTTCCTTCCTGATCTTCTCAACCATCGCCTGTCGCTCCCTGAACGGCAGGAACGCGCTCTCGAACCCGTAGAGGATCATGCGGTCTATCTCCTCGCGGGTGAAACTCAGCTTGGAATGCGCGAGCCACAGTTCTTCGGTCACGGTCGTGGCGCTCATCAGCCGGTTGTCGGTGTTGAGGCACACCACGACGCCGAGGTCGAAGTAGCGTCGCACCGGGTGCTCCTCGATCGCACGCACCGCGTGCGTCTGCAGGTTGCTGGTGATGCAGATCTCGAGCGGCACGCGGTGGTCGTTGACGTATTGCTCCAGCTCCGGGTTCTCGAACAGCCGCGTCCCATGGCCGATACGGTCGGCGTGGCAATAGTGGAGCGCCTGCGAGATGGACTCGGCACCGTACGCCTCTCCCGCATGCACCGTGGTGGCGATGTTGTGGTCGATGACGGTGTAGAACGCTTCCTTGTGCTTCTTGGCGGGGAAATTGTACTCGGCGCCGGCGAGGTCGAACGCCACGACGCCGTGGTTCTTGTAGGCCACCGTGAGGTTCGCCAGCTCCAGCGAGACGTCCGGGCTCATGTTCCGGATCCCGCAGATGATGAGCGACGTCTTCACGCCGAACTCCGCCTCGGCGCGGTGCATGCCGCGCAGCGGCGCCTCCACCGCCTCGGTGAGCGGCATGCCCTTGCGCGTGTTCAGGATCGGCGAGTAGCGGATCTCCATGTACCGCACGTTCTCCGCCGCCCCATCTGCCACCAGCTCGTACGCAGCGCGCTCGAGCGCGTCAGGCGTCTGCAACACGGACAGCGTGACCTCGAAGCGCTCGAGGTAGTCCACCAGGCTGCGCGCGTCGGTGACGTGCATGTAGCGCGCGAGCGAGGCGACGTCGTCCGCGGGCAGCTTGACGTGCTGGTCGCGGGCCAGCTCCAGCAGCGTCCGTGGCCGCAGACTGCCGTCGAGATGCACGTGCAGCTCGGCCTTGGGCAGTCTGCGCAGCAGCTCGCGCGTGACGGCTCCGGTTTCCGGCTCGCCGCTCCGCGCCCCCGAATCGGCGCGCCTCCGCGACTGTTTTCCCGTCACCCTACCGCCCGCTTCACGGCCGCCTCCTGCCGCGCCCCGGACGGTTCGGCAGGCCCGGATCGTCGTCGCGGGCGCGCGCCGGCTGGGTGCCGTCATCCACGCGGGGCTCCGTGGGCAGGTTGCGAACGGGCTGCGGCAGCCTCCGCGCGTAGTCGATGAACGCATCGAGATCGACGGTGCCGGTGTTCTCCGCCGGCAGTCCACGCAGCATGGTATAGCCGCT
>JAUYOW010000167.1 GCA_030697825.1 Gemmatimonadales bacterium
ATGCCGAAATCGGCGACCAGCGCCGAGCCGTCGTGCAGCAGGATGTTCTCCGGCTTGATGTCCCGGTGCACGACGCCGTGCCGGTGCGCGTAGTCGAGCGCGCCGGCCACTTCGGTCGCGATGCGGACCGCATCTTCCACCGGAAGCTGTTTCTCGCGCGCCAGGCGGTCCCGCAGGCTCTCGCCCTCGACGAAGGGCATGACGTAGTAGACGATCCCCTCGGCTTCACCCGAGTCGTGCAGCGGCAGGATGTGCGGGTGCTGGAGGTTGGCGGTGAGCCGGATCTCCTTCAGGAAGCGCTCGCCGCCGAGGATCGCGGCCAGCTCGGGGCGCAGCACCTTGAGCGCGACGTGGCGGTCGTGCCGCAGGTCCCTGGCGAGATAGACAGTGGCCATGCCGCCCGCGCCGAGCTCGCGCTCCACGGCGTAGCGGTCGGCCAGGGCGGACGTCAGGCGTGCGATCGCGTCGGTCAGGTCCCGCCCCTGAAGAGGAGAGGATGAACGATGCAGCGATGGGGACCCCGGGGGAAGGGACCTGGCGTGCGAGGGACTTGACCGCGACGCCCCGCTTGCGCATGGTCAGGCTCCCCCTGAAGACAGGCAGCCATGATCAGGCGTTCACTCCTCCTCGCCGTTCCGCTCGTGTTCCTGACGACGACGCTTCGCGCCCAGATGGAGCACGATCACGCCGGCCCGCCGCCCGCGCGCCTCGGGCGCGTCGAATTCGGGACCTCCTGTACGCCGGTCTCCCAGCGCGCTTTCGAGCGCGGCGTGGCACTGATGCACTCGTTCTGGTACGAGGAATCGGCGCGAGCCTTCCGCGCCGCTGCCTCGGCCGACCCGACGTGCGCCATGGCCTCGTGGGGTCTGGCGATGACGTACCTCCATCCGCTCTGGGCGCCGCCGACGCCGGCGGAGTTGCAGGCCGCCGCCGCCGCCGCCGAGCACGCGCGAGCACTGCATCCGCCTACCCGGATCGAAACCGACTACGTCGAGGCGATCGGGGCGTTCTACCGCGACCACGCGACCGTGCGCCACCGCGACCGACTGGTCGCTTACTCGCAGGCGATGCGGCGGATGCACGAGACGTACGACCAGGACGCCGAGGCCGCGATGCTCTACGCGCTGAGCCTCCTTGCCATGGCGCAGAACTCGCCGCCGGACACCACCTACGCCAGGCAGCGGGAGGCGGCCGCCATCCTGGAGCCGATCTTCCAGCGGCAGCCCGATCACCCCGGCGTCGCGCATTACCTGATCCACACCTACGATACGCCGGCTCTCGCGCGGGAGGGCACCCGCGCCGCCAACCGCTACGCGGGCATCGCGCCGTCGGTCCCGCACGCCCGCCACATGCCTTCGCACATCTACATCCGTCTCGGCATGTGGGAACAGGCGATCGCGTCGAACATCAGCTCCGCGTCCGCGGCGCGGCAGTACGAGATCCAGCAGCGCTGGGATGGCGCCTGGGATCAGCGGCTCCACGCGATGGACTACATGGCGTACGGGTACCTGCAGCAGGGGCGGGACGCGCAAGCGCGGCGCCTCGTGGACGAGGCCGCCGGCTTCCCGCGCACCTATCCTCCCGGCTCGCTCACCTCGGACTACGCGCTCGCGGCCATCCCCGCGCGCTACGCGGTCGAGCGGGGGCAGTGGGCTGAGGCCGCCGCGCTTCCGGTCAGGGCGGGCGCGCCGCCCGCCGCGGCCGCCGTCACCCACTTCACCAAGGCGATCGGCGCTTCGCGGAGTGGGGACACCGCGCTCGCTCGCGCCGAAGTCGCGGCATTGGCCTCGCTGGACGACGACCTCGCTCGTCGACAGGTCCCGGCGTGGGCCGGGATGGTCCACGCTCAGCGGCTGGCCGCGGAGTCATGGCTTGCGCTCGCGACGCGCGACACCGCGGGCGCGATCCGGCTCGCCACGCAGGCCGCGGACCTGGAGGACATCACCGAGAAGCACCCCGTCACGCCGGGTGCGATCCTGCCGGCGCGCGAGCTTCAGGGGGACCTGCTGCTGGAGTTGGGCCGGGCGGCGGATGCGCTGGCCGCCTACCGGGCCGCGTTGGCGATCCAACCGAGGCGTGCCCGGAGCCTCGCGGGCGCGGCGAGGGCGGCCGAGCTTGCGGGCGACGCAGCGGCCGCGCGGTCTTTCCAGCGGGAGCTTCGCGCACTGATGGCGCGGTCGGATCGGGGCCGGCGCGAAGTTTCGTTGCGGAGGCCGTAGGGCGGGATGGCAGCGACACTAGAGCAGCATAGTCGCGACGGAAGTCGCGGCTCGGGCATGCTCGCGACTGAAGTCGCGGCTCGGCATCTGTCACTGAAGTGACGTGCGTCGCTTTAGCGACAGTCTTCCAGCCGAGCCGCGGCCTCAGCCGCGAGTCGGCACTGAAGCCGCGAGCCGGCAGCTAGTTCACCATACCCTGCATCCTCCGGAACCGCGTCCGCAGGGAGCGGTCCTCCGGAGCGAAGTCGAGCGCGCGGCCCAGCGCGCGCACCACCCCGAGCACGTCGCCGCGCCGCTCATAGATGCGCGCCAGGTTGAGGTGCGGGAAGTGCCGCGGCTCGTAGCGCTTCGCGCCCGTGGCGCGCACCAGCCACGGGACCGCCTCCTCGTCCCTGCCCAGCTCCATCAGGTACACGCCGATGTCGTTATAGGGGTTGCCGAAGTCCGGGTCGCACGCGATGGCGCGCTTGCACTCGGCTATAGCCTCATCGAACCGCTTCTGGAAGGAGTAGACCCAGCCCAGGTAGGTGTGCGCCTCGGCGGTGGGGTGCTCGGCGATGGAAGCCTGGTAAAGCCGGATCGCTCCCTCATGGTCGCCGCCGGCCTGAAGCCGGTAGGCACGCTGCCAAAGCTCGACCGCCTTGACCGGATCACCCATCACCTATCACCTATAATCACCTATCACTCATCACCTATCACCCATCACCCATCACCGGAACAACAATGACCCGCGCCGACGCCATCGCCCTGATGCACGAATACACCCCCTCGGATGCGCTTCGCAAGCACATGTACGCCGTCGAGGCTGCCATGCGCGCCCTCGCCCGCAGGCACGGCGAGAACGAGGAGACGTGGGGGCTCACCGGTCTCCTTCACGACTTCGACTACGAGCGCTTCCCGAATCCCGATCACAGCCCGACGGAGGGCCATCCCGCCGAGGGGTCGCGGATCCTGGCCGAGAGAGGGTACCCGGAGGAGCTGCGACGCGCGATCCTGGGTCATGCATCCTATTTGGGTGTGATGCGCGACACTCTCATGGCCAGGGCGCTGTTCTCGGTGGACGAGCTGTGCGGCTTCCTGGTGGCGTGCGCGTTGGTGAGGCCGAGCCGGAGCCTGTCGGACCTGGAGGTCAGCTCGGTGAAGAAGAAGCTCAAGGACAAGGCCTTCGCCCGGGGAGTGAACCGGGAGGAAGTGAGGCAGGGAGCCGAGGAGCTGGGGGTCCCGCTGGAAGAGCACATCCAGTTCGTTCTCGAGGCGCTCCGGCCGGTGGAGCGGGACCTGGGCCTCGGCTCGGCAGCCTGAGAGTGTCCACTTTACGGGACTCAACAGCCCTAGTGTCATCTGCGTAATACAACCAGTGAAGCAGACGCCGCGCTCGCGACGCGGGCGGCCGCCGGCGACCGGGAGGCGTTCGGGGAGCTGGTGACGCGGTTCCAGGCGGCGGTCCGGCGGGTGACCCGTGCGGTGACGGGTGACGCGCACGACGCCGACGACGCCGCCCAAGACGCGTTCCTGTCGGCGCTGGACCGGATAGAGACGTACGATCCGCGCCGCCCGTTCGGTCCGTGGCTGATGCGGATCGCCGCGAACGCCGCCATCGACCTGTTGCGGCGGCGAACGGTGCGCCGGGCCGACGCGCTCAACGACACGATATCGTCGCCGGGAATCTCGCCCGCGGCGGCGGCGGGGGCGGCTGAGCTGAAGGAGCGTATTGCGACCGCGATGGCGGCGCTGCCCGAGCGGCAGCGGATCGCCGTGACCCTGTTCGATCTGGAAGGGTATCCGCACGCCGAGATCGCGCAGGTCCTGGGCGTGCCGGAAGGCACCGCGCGATCGGACGTATTCCACGGACGGCGCGCACTCAGGAAGGCGCTGGGGATGTACGACCCGGCGACGGAGGAGGACGCATGAAAGACCTGCTGAGGCGATACCTGACGCCCGACGATGACGGCCGCGCGTTCGCCGAGGCCGTGATGCTCCGTGCGAGCGGCGCCCTGCACCGCCGACGTCATGCCGCGGACGCGGGGACGGGCCCGCTCTGGGAGATGCTGGAGCGTTGGGCCCGGCCGTGGGTGGTGGTGGCGCTGATCGGGATCGCGATCGCGGCGTCGGTGCCGGTGCTGCCGACCGGGGGCGCGGCGGGGGAGATGTCGCTGGGCTCCGACGCGCTGCTCGCCTCCGTTGCGCCGGATGCGGACCTCGGCTTCTCGATCGGGAACTAGGAGCGCAGGATGGAGAACAGGTCGAAGGTCTGGGCGGTCGGGCTCCTGCTCGCGATCGGCAGCGCCGGTTTCGCGGGCGGCGCGGCGACCATGAACTACGTGGGTGACCAGCCGCGCCGGCTGCGCAGGCAGTGCAGCTATTCCGGGATGCTTCAACGGGAGCTGCACCTGACGGACGCGCAGCGGGACTCGGTGCGCGCCATCTGGCGCCGCCACCGCGGGGAGTTCCGATCCGCGCTGTCGCCGGTGCAGCCGCGGCTGGACTCCATCCGCATCGGCATCCGCGAGGAGCTACGCGCAATGATGACGGCGGAGCAGCGGGCCGCGTTCGACCGCTTCCAGGAGCGCGAGCGCGCGGAGCGCCAGCGGGCCGACAGCGCCGGCGCGGGACGGGAGAACCGATAGGATGCGCTTCATCGTTCTCATGCTCGCGTCGCTCGCGAGCGGCGCCGCCGCGCAAGAGCCGCGCCGTGTCACTCTCGACGAGGCGTTGCGGCTCGCCTCGCGCAGCCAGCCGGCGATGGTGCAGGCGCGGCAGGACGTGCGCGTAGCCTCGGCCCAGGAGCGCCAGTCGTTCGGCGCCTTCCTGCCGAGCCTCAACGCGAACTTGAGCACGAGCAAGTCGGGCCAGCGCGTCGATGCCACGAGCGGCCAGGTGACGCGCGCCCCGCTGGCGTTCAACGACCAGTACGGGATCTCGGGCAGCCTCGACCTGTTCACGGGCTTTCGCCGTGGCGCCAACCGGCGCGCCGCGGGGGCCACGACGAGCCTGCGCGAGGCGACGCAGCTGCGCCAGGAGTACGCCGTCGCCCTCTCGACGAAGCAGGCCTTCTTCAACGCCCTCGCCGCCGCCGAGCTGGTCGCGGTGGCCGAGACGCGCCTCCGGCGCGCCGACGAGCAGCTCAAGCTCACCGCCGAGAAGCTTCGCCTCGGAGCGACCACGCGGTCGGACTCGCTGCGCGGCCGCGTCGAGTACGGCAACGCGCAGCTCCAGCTCATCCAGGCCAGAGCCGATCTCCGGTTCACGCAGGCCACCCTGGGACGCGCCATCGGCGTCGAGGGGAGCGTCGCTCCGGTGCCCGACAGTGCGCTGGAGGCCCGGCTGGGAACCCTCGACACCGCGGCGTTGCGGCACGAGGCGTCGGCGAATGCCCCGTCCGTCCGCGAGGCGGAAGCGAGCGTCCTCAGCGCCCGGGCCTCGCTAGGCGCCAATCGGGCGGCCTACTTCCCGACTCTGACGGCAAGCGGCAACAGCAACTGGGCACGCGCGGACTCCAACTTCCTGGGCGGCGAGCAGTTCGGGCGGACGTGGTCGCTCCGGCTCCAGGTCAGCTACCCGATCTTCAACGGCTTCACGCGCGAGACCAACATCATCACGGCCGACGCCAACGCCACCGCCGCCGAGGCGCGACTGCGCGACGCGCGGCTCCTGCTGGACGCGAGCCTGACCCAGGTGTTCGCGTCGCTGGACGCCGCGGCCGCCAAGACCGACATCGCGCGCGTCTCGGTCGCGGCGGCTGAAGAAGACCTGAGGATGCAGCGCGAGCGCTATCGCCTCGGGTCGTCCACCATCTTCGAAGTGCTGACCTCCCAGGTCTCCCTCGACCAGGCCCAGGTGGACCTGGTCCGCTCACGCTATGACTACCTGGTCGCGCGGGCCCAGATCGAGGCGCTCGTCGGACACTCACTATGAGCAGTTCAATGAGACCCCTGATGATCGCCGCCGCCGGCGCCGCCGCTCTCCTCGCCGGCTGCAGCAAACCTGTCCCGCCGCCCAACTACGAAGCGGTGGCGGTGGAACGGCGCGACATCGTGGTCTCGGCCGAGGCGGCGGGATCGATCGAGCCGATCCTGGTGGTGGACGTGAAGTCGAAGGCGTCCGGCGAGATCATGGAACTGCGCGCCGAGACCGGCGACATCGTCACCCAGGGCGATCTCCTGGTCCGGGTGGACCCCCGCGACCAGCAGAACGCGCTGGCGCAGGCGGAGGCGGACCTCGAGGTCGCCAACGCCTCGCTCGCCAACGCCGAGGCGCAGAAGCGCCGCGCCGACCAGATGTTCGCCGCGCAGGTCTTGAGCGAGCAGGAGCACGAGGCCGGGAACCTCACGTTCGCGAACGCCCGCGCCCAGAAGGTGCGCGCCGAGCGCGCGGTGCAGAACGCGCGCGACCAGCTGGACGACACCAACGTCCGCGCCCCGATAACCGGAACGATCATCCAGAAGAGCGTGGAGCGCGGGCAGGTCATCGCCTCAGCGACGCGTGAGGTCTCCGGCGGCACGGTGCTGCTGCGCATGGCGGACCTCGCCGAGGTGCAGGTGCGCACCCTGGTGGACGAGACCGACATCGGCAAGGTGCAGTCGGGCCTGCGCGCCACGATCACCGTGGACGCGTACCCCAACCTGCCGTTCGAGGGGAGCGTCCTCAAGATCGAGCCGCAGTCGGTGACGCAGCAGAACGTGACGATGTTCCCGGTACTGATCCGCATCGGCAACGAGCAGGGACTCCTGCGCCCGGGCATGAACGCCGAGGTGGAGATCCACATCGGACAACGCCAGAACGTGCTGGCGATCCCGAACGCGGCGCTGCGCACGACCCGCGACATGGCCTCGGCCGCCCAGGTGCTGGGCCTCGACCCTCGGGACGTCGAGCAGACGCTTGCCGCGGCCGACTCGGAGGCGCGTGGCGCACCACAAGTGGCGGGGCGGGCAAGCGGCCAGCCCGCGGGACGGACCGGCGGACTGCCGGGCGGACCCGTGGCCGAGGCGCGGGCCGAAGAGCCCCGGCCGGCCCGGGGCGCGAATCCGCCTACCCAGCAACCGCAAGGCGGCATGCCAGCGGCTCCGAGCGGTTCGCGTGGGCCGGGCTCCGGCATGGCGGGAGGAAGCGGGCCGCCGGCGGGGATGGGCGGACAGGGCGGTGGGTTCCAACTCCCCGAAGGCGTCACGCGCGAGATGCTCATGGAGATCCGGCGCAAGCGCGAGGCGGGCGAGACACTCACGCCGCAGGAGTCGGTGGCCTCGGCGAGGATGCAGGCCTTCCGGCAACAGGCGCAGCTGCCGAGTGGCGGGGTACCGGGCGCGACGCAAGGGGCCGCGGCGCCGTCGATGCGCTCGCAGTTCTCGGGCGGCGGCCAGGGCGGCCAGCGCCGCCGGTTCGGCGCCGGGAACAACTTCCAGTTCGGCGGCTCGTACATCGTGTTCGCGCTGCGTGGCGGCAAGCCGACGCCGCTGCGCATCAGCACCGGCCTGACGGACCTCGACTACAGTGAAGTGACGAGCGGGCTCACCGAGCAGGACACGGTCCTGCTGCTGCCTTCGGCGTCGCTGGTCCAGGCGCAGCAGGAGATGCGGCAGCGCTTCAGCCGCATGACGGGTGGCGGCGGACTGCCCGGGATGCGCAACCAGAGCGCCGAAGGTGGCGCGACGGCCCCCGCGGCCCCCGCGCCCGGCGGGGCCGGCAGCCCGCCGCGGGCCGCAAGCCCGAGGCCCTGATGCTCCTCATTGAGATCTGGATGGTCGCGCTGGAGTCGATCCGGGTCAACAAGCTCCGGTCCTTCCTGACGATGCTCGGCATCATCATCGGCGTCGGCGCGGTGATCACGATGATCGCGCTCGGCACCGGCGCGAAGCGGGCGGTGCAGGCGAGCCTGTCGGCGCTGGGCACCAACATCCTCACCGTCACCCCCGGGCAGTCGTTCATGCGCGGCGTGGCGAGCGACCAGCGGGTGAGCATGACGGTGGACGACGCCGACGAGATCCGCGCCACGGCCCGGCACGTGGTGGCCGTGATGCCGGAGATCTCGCGCAACCTGCAGGTCAAGAAGGGCAACCGGAACGCGAACATGTCGGTAACGGGCACCGTGCCCGAGTACTTCACGAACCGCGCCTACACCATCACCTCCGGCCGCGCGTTCACGTCGGGGGACGACGAGTCCCGCCGCCGTCTCGCGCTGCTCGGCGCGGCGGTGCCCGACATGTTCGGGTCCAATCCGGCCGCCATGATCGGCCAGCAGATCCAGATCCGCGGGATCCCGTTCGAGATCGTCGGTGTGCTTTCGGCGAAGGGCGCGCAGAGCTCGTACATGAACCCGGACGAGCAGATCTTCGTCCCGCTCCAGACCGCGCGCTACCGCACCCATGGCACCGACCGGGTGCGCAGCATCGGCATCAAGGTGGACGACCCGGTCAACATGAACGTCGCGATGATCGAGGTCGAGCGGGTACTGCGCCGCACCCACAAGGTCCGCCCCGGGGCGGCGAGCGACTTCCTGATCCGTGACCAGACCGAGCTCCAGCAGACCTTCGCCCAGACCACCGAGACGTTCTCCTTCCTGCTGGCATGGATCGCCATCATCTCCCTCCTGGTGGGCGGGATAGGGATCATGAACATCATGCTCGTGTCGGTGACGGAGCGGACGCGCGAGATCGGCATCCGCAAGGCGCTGGGCGCGACCCGCAGCGCCATACTGCTGCAGTTCCTCGCGGAGGCGCTCGTCCTGTGCATGCTCGGCGGAACGATAGGCGTGCTGGTCGGC
>JAUYOW010000168.1 GCA_030697825.1 Gemmatimonadales bacterium
GGTCACGACCGTCACGCTCGCCCCAACGGGACGCACCGCGTTGGAGCGCGCGCGGCGCGTGATCGAGGACGCGATCGCGGCCGGCGAGAGCGTCTACGGCGTGACGACGGGCTTCGGCCGGCTGGCCGAGGTGATGATCGCCCCCGAAGAGCGGATCCTGCTCCAACGCAACGTCATCAGGAGCCATGCCTCCGGCTTCGGCGAGCCGATCTCCCGCGAGGCCGTGCGCGCGCTCATGCTGCTGCGCGCCAACACGCTCGCCCATGGCCACTCGGGCTGCACCGTCCGCTGCGTCGAGTCGCTCCTCGACTTCCTGAATCGCGGTATCCATCCCGTCGTGCCGGAGTTCGGCTCCGTCGGCGCGAGCGGCGACCTGGTGCCGCTCGCCCACGTCGCGCTCGGCCTCATGGGCGAGGGCGACGTCGAGATGGGCGGCCGCGTCGTCCCGGCGAGGGATGCGCTCGCGGCCGCCGGCCTCCAGCCGCTCGACGTGCGCGAGAAGGACGGGCTCTCGCTCATCAACGGCACCCAGTTCTGCTCCGCCCTGGGCGTGCTCGCGCTACTCGAGGCGGAAGGTGCGCTCGACGCGCTCGAGGTGGCCGGTGCGATGAGCCTCGACGCCCTCAAGGGCTCACCCGGACCGTTCGCGGAGAACATCCAGGCGATACGGCCCCACCCGGGCCAGGCGGCCAGCGCGGCGAGACTGCGCGCCCTACTCGCGGGGAGCGAGATCCGCGAGTCCCACCGCCACGGGGACGACCGCATCCAGGACGCCTACTCGCTGCGCTGCATGCCGCAGGTGCACGGCGCCGCCCGCGACGCCCTAGCCTATGTGCGCCGGGTGCTCGAGATCGAGATCAACAGCGCGACCGACAACCCACTCGTCTTCCCCGAGACCGGCGAGATCGTGAGCGGTGGCAACTTCCACGCCCAGATCGTGGCCCAGGCGCTGGACCTGCTAGCCATCGCGCTCGCCGACCTCGCCGCCATCAGCGACCGCCGTATCGAGCGGCTGATGAACCCTGACACGTCCGGGCTGCCGGCCTTCCTCGCCCGGAATCCCGGCGTCGAGTCGGGGCTCATGATGCTCCAGACCGCCGTGGCGGACGTGCTCACGGAGATGCGCGTCCTCGCGTCGCCGGCGAGCACGCATTCGGTGCCCACGGGCGCGGGCCGCGAGGACCACGTCTCGATGGGGCCGGCCGCGGCGCGAAAGGCGCGACGGGCCGCCTGGTGCATGAGCTACGTCGCGGCCGCCGAGCTGCTCTGCGCCGCCGAGGCCATCGAGCACCACCGGCCGATGAAGACGGGCCTCGCCCTCGAGCGGGCGCACGCCCGGCTGCGTGAGGCGGTGCCGCGTCTCGAGCGCGACCGTCCCCTCGCGGCCGATGTCGAAGCGGTCGCCGGGCTGGTCCAGCGCGGCGCGTTCGCCGGGACGTAGGCCCCGGGCCGCGTGTGATCAGCTGCCGCACCCTCGGCCCGGTCGAGATCCTCGTGGACGGCGGGGCGCCACCTCCCGAGCTGCTCTGGCGCAAGAACCTCGCGCTCCTCGTGTACCTCGCGCGATCGCCCCGCCACCTCCGAACCCGCGAACACCTGATCGGGCTGCTCTGGGCCGACAAGCCCGAAACTGCCGCGCGCCATTCGTTGCGTGAGGCCGTGCGGATCCTGCGGCGTTGCCTCGGCGACAGCGGCGTCCTCCATGAGGGCGCGCAGATCGGACTGGAGCCCGGCACCATCGACCTCGACACGGACCGGTTCGACGCGCTCACGTCGGCCGGTGACTGGCGCGGCGCGGCGGACCTGGTCGGAGGAGAGTTCCTCGAGGGCTTCAGCGTTCCCGATGCATCCACCTTCGAGGACTGGCTCACCGCGGAGCGCGCGACGTGGCGCGGACGCTCGGTGGACGCGCTGGTTCGCCGCGCCGAAGAGCTGCTGCGGGTCGGCCAGCCGCTCGACGCGGTCGCGGCGGCTAATTTCGCCCTCTCGCTGGACCGGACTTCCGAGACTGCCGCGCGAACGGTGATGCGGAGCCACGCCCTCACCGGCAACCGCTCCGCGGCGCTCGAGACCTACGCGGCGCTGGCCGCGCGCCTCGACCAGGAACTTGGCACCGAGCCGGACGGCGAGACGCAGGCGCTCGCCGACCGGGTGCGTCGCGAGCGGACGTGGCGGGTGGCGGAGCCGGCGCCGCACCGCGTGGGCGCGGAGTCCCGCCGCGCACCGCTGGTAGGCCGAGAGGCCGAGCTTGGCCACCTCCTCGACGCCTGGGACGCCGCCCGAAGATCGCGACAGCCCGGCGTGGGATTGGTCGAGGGCGAGACCGGGATGGGCATCACGCGGCTGGTGGATGAAGTGGTAGCGCGGGCGCGGCTCGACGGAGCCGCGACCAGCACCGTGCGGGCGGTCGAGGCCGATCGCAAGGAGCCCTGGAGCGGCGTCCTCGGGCTGGCGCGGGGCGGACTGCTTGACGCCCCGGGGCTGGCCGCGGCGCCGCCCGCCGCGCTCGCCGCGTTCGCCGCCCGCGCGGCGGAGTGGGCCGACCGGTTCGGCGACGCGGTGCGCGGCGAGACGCCGCTCCCGATGGGACGCGCCCTGAGCGAGGTGCTGCGCGCGGTGGCAGACGAGCAAGCGGTGCTCCTCGCCGCCGACGATGCCCAGTGGCTCGACCACGACTCGCTCCTGGCTCTCCGCGCCGCGCTGCGCGACCTGGCCGACGCCCCGATCTTCCTGTTGTTCGCAGCCACACCCCGCCCCCCGCGCGACGAGCTGGACGAGATGCGCGCCCGCCTCGGACGCGACCTCGACGGCGCGAACGTGCTGCTCCAGCCGCTCGACGCAGCCGCCCTGCGTGCACTCGCCCGCTGGGCCATCCCCGCCTACGGCGACGAACAGCTCGACCGGGTCGCCCGGCGCATCGCCGCCGACTCGGCCGGCCTACCGCTGCTCGCCGTCGAGTTGCTTCACGCGGTGGCGCTGGGGCACGACCTGTTGGGCGCTGAGCGCGTCTGGCCCGAGCCGCTCAAGACATTCGAGCACAGCTATCCCGGCGAGCTCCCATCGGCGGTGATCGCCGCGATACGCGTCGGGTACCGCCGCCTCAGCGCCAACGCGCAGGCGATGCTGACCGTCGCGTCGGTGCTCGGCGACCGGGTCGCGCCCGATGCCCTCACCCGCGGCTCAGGGCTCGACCCCGAGCCCGCGGCCGCCGCCCTCGACGAGTTGGAGTGGCAACGCTGGCTGACCGCCGAGCCCCGCGGCTACGCGTTCGTCGCGCGCATCGTGCGGGACATCGTGGCCCGCGATATGGTCACCCCCGGCCAGCGCCAGCGCATCAAGGAGCGCGCCGCCTCGGCTTGACGTTCGCTTGACGGCCGCCGGGCGGGCCGGCGTTCCGAACCCGCTCCGCTTGACGGCTGCTTGCGCCGCCTCCCTCACCTTCTCTTCAACAACGCCGCGCTCCAGGGATGCATCGTGTCGTCCCCCCTCGCCGGTCATGGCCGAGGGATCCCGCTGGAGGCACGAAGGCGCCAGCCTGGCCTTCCTCGAGCGCGGTTCCCCCTCCCCGGTTCCCGGGTGCGCGGGTTCCGACAAGCCGTCTTGCGCCGGGCCCTGAGCGCTCGCGCGAAAGTCCCTGAGGCGCCAGCACTTGTGCCGTAGCGATTGGCACCACAATGTTGGGGCGGAGCCCCCAACCCGTGCCAGAAGAGCGGTCGTACGCGCCAGCCGAGGGGATTACCCCTCTTTCACCGATAACGGCGGACCATCGCGGCCGGCCGGCGCCGGGCGCTGCCGCGTCGCTGCGAGACCGGCTGCGGTCAGCGCTCGGGCCGAGCTATCAGCTGGGGCTGGAGCTCGGGCGCGGCGGGATGGGCGTCGTGATCCGCGCGACCGACCTCAGGCTGCGGCGCGAGGTCGCCATCAAGGTCCTCCCGCCGGAACTCGCCTGGCGCGCCGACCTCCGCACCCGCCTGGTGCGCGAGGCGCAACTCGCCGCGGGTCTCTCCCACCCCAACATCGTCCCGATCTACGACGTCGGCGAGACCGAAGAGCTGGTCTGGCTCATCATGGCGTTCGTCGAGGGCGAGACGGTCGGCGACAAGGTCGCGCGCGAGGGACCGCAGCCACTCTCCGTGGTGCGCCGCGTCCTCCAGAACGTCGCGTGGGCGCTGGCGTACGCTCACGCCCGCGGCGTCCTCCACCGCGACATCAAGCCTGACAACATCATGCTCGAGGCGGCCACCGGGCGGCCCGTCGTCACCGACTTCGGCATCGCGAAGGCGCTGACGGGCGACGAGCTGCACCTCACCGCACCGGGGCAGCTCATCGGCACGCTCGCCTACATGGCCCCCGAACAGGTTTTGGGCGAGGGCCCGGCCGACGGGCGCGCCGATCTCTACAGCCTCGGCCTAGTCGGCTTTTACCTCCTGACGGGGCAGCACGCCCTCCAGGGCCAGTCCATGGGCTCCATTGTTGCGGAACACACCAAGGGAGTCGTGCCCGACCCCCGGCCGCTCAGGCCCCGCATCCCGGAGCGGCTCGTTGGCGCGCTCAACACCGCGCTGGCCGCCAAGCCATCCGACCGGGCAGCCACCGCCGAGGCTTTCGCCGAAGCGATCGGCCGCGCGGGACCGGACGTGCCGGAGACGCCGGCCGTGATCCAGACGTTTTTCCGGGCGTCCCGGCGCACCTTCACGACCGTGTCACTCTTCGGCATCGGGATCGGCGTCGTCGGCTTCTCGGCGATCCCCGGCGTGCTCACCCTGCTCTTTCTCGGCGCGGTGACGGCGGGCTGGCTGCGGCGACTCGAGACGGTGACGCGCGCCGGCTTCGGATGGGAGGCCGTCCGGCGCGGCCTCTACGGGGAGCGCGCCCGGTACCTCGACGAGCGCACCGTGAGGCCTAACGTGCGAGTGAGCGCGCCGCTCACGTCCCTCCTCTGGTTCATCACCGTGGCGGGGAGCGCGCTCCTGGGTGCGCTGTACCTAGACGAGCGCCCCTACCAGCCGCCCGTGGTCGAGGGCCTCAACCAGGTCGTGCTCATCGTGAGCGCCTTCGGCGGGTTCTTCGCCGCGCGCACGCTCGGGTTCATCGCACCGCCCGAAGAGGTTGGCCGGCGCCGCTCATCGGCGAGCGCCTTCCGGGTCGCCGCGCCGCTGTGTGCGGTCGTGGCCGTGATGCTCGGCGTGCCGTTCGGCAAGCTCGCCGGCGGCGGAGGCGGGTTTCTCGCCGCCGCGATCACCTTCCTCTGGCTGCGCTACGGGCCGCGGCTGTCCGCCCGGCCCACCGCCGAGTGGCGGCTGTCGCCGGTGATCGACGCGCTCGGCAGCTGGCTCTTCGCCCGGACATCGTGGACCAAGGGGCGGCTGCGGTTCCGGCGGGACGAGACGATGGGCGGGCGCAGACACCGGATCGGCCCCACGCTCATCCGCCGCCATCAGATGGCGATCGACCGCGCGCTCGCCAAGCTCCCCGCGCCCGAACGTCAGCAGCACCTCGACGTCGTGGCGCTCGTACACCTGCTCGGCGACGGACTGGAGCAGACGCGCCGCACCCTCAGGGAGACGGAGGCGCGCCGCCTCCAGCTCGAGGCCGGCGCCATCAGTGTCCACGGTCCGGACGCCGAGACCGTGCTGCACGACGAGTTGGAGCGGGCGCTGGCCGAGGAAGACCGACTGCGCATCCGGATGCGGGAAGAATGGGAGGCCCTCCGCTCCCTCGAATCGGCGCTAGCCGTCGGCGACACCAAGGAGCGCCAGGCCACGATCGCGACGGCCGTCCAGCTGGCGAAGCGCGTCACCCAGTCAACGTAGAAACCCGCCGCAACAGCCTTAGACTTCGCGGGCGATATTTCCGGACCCCAATTGACCGCATTGGCGAGCACTGACCGGCAAACACTTCGGCAAACACTGAGACTAGGCGCGCCGTATCGCACGTAACGCGCGCGTGTAGCAACCCCCACGCGCCGCTCCCCCGCCGTCTGTGAGCCTCAAGAGGGGTAGTAGCCATAGACGGCCTCCAGCTTGCCCGGTTGGCGGCCTGAGCGCACCTTGAACGGCGTCGGTTCGCCTGACCCCGGGGTACGGCGACGCCGGCACGCCGCACACCCTCACTCAGGGCATATCATGGGTACCTGCCCAATTTGTGACATCGAGGGCGCGCCGTTCCACGCGATTCGCTAGCGTTCCCGATGGTCCGGTCGTTCTACGGGTTGCGGCGCGGGCTGGCAGCCGGCTCCGCCGCCGCGGCGCTTCTCCTGCACCCGGTGCGGGCGCAACAGGCCCCTCAGCCGGTGCGCTTCATCGTCCGCGCGTGGCCGGACGCGGCGGTTTTCGGCGCGACCACCACCGCGGAAGTCCTTCGGCGGGTCCTCGACGATCGTCTGCCGCGCGTCACGTGCGCCCCGTGCGATCCCTCCCGGCTCTGGGGCATCGACCGCGGCGCGGTGGGGACGCTCCGGGCCGGCCCTTCGAACGCGAGCAACCTGTTGCGGGGCGGCGCGACGTGGGGCGCGGGCGCCCTGCTCGCCCTCAGCCGTGGCAGGGGTGAGGGCGCAGCGAGGCTGGAGGATATCCTCGTCTTCGCCGAGGCGCTGACCGTCACGGACGCCGCGACGACGTGGACGAAAGTTCTCTTCCACCGGCCGCGGCCGGAGCGCTACGCCGCCGGGGGGCCGTTGCCGCCGGACCGCGACTACTCGTTCCCATCGGGGCACACGAGCCAGGCCTTCGCGGCCGCGGCGGCGTACGCCTCGATCCTGCACCGCCGTGGGATTGCGGGGCGGCACCGCGCGGAGATCGCCGCGCTGTTCGCGACCGCGGCGGCGACCGGAGCGATGCGCGTGGCGGCGCACAAGCACTTCCCCACCGACGTGCTGGGCGGGGCCGTGCTCGGGACGGCCGTCGGTTGGTCCATCCCGGCGCTGCATCGGATAGTCGCGCCGGGAGCGCGCTGACGCGGCCAAGGGGCACCTTCGCAGCGGTTGTGGTTTTGGACGCGAACCTTGCCCGGCTCATGCCGGACGCACACGCGCTTCTGGGCGACCCTTGGCTTCACCTCGCGCACGCCGTCTCCAGCTCGAGGCCGGCGCCATCAGTGTCCACGGTCCGGACGCCGAGAACCTGCTGCACGACGAGTTGGAACGGGCGCTGGCCGAGGAAGACCGACTGCGCATCCGGATGCGGGAAGAATGGGAGGCCCTCCGCACCCTCGAATCGGCGCTAGCCGTCGGCGACACCAAGGAGCGCCAGGCCACCATCCCGACGGCGGTCCAGCTGGCGAAGCGCGTCACCCAGCCACCGTAGAAAACCCGCCGCAACCGCCTTAGACTTCGCGGGCGTGCGGTGGCGCCGGCGCCGGCCGTTGCATATCATCGCGAGTCTCGCAGGCTAACTCGGCTAGGGCCGAGTTATCACACGAGCTTCGCAGCGGTTGTGGTTTTGGACGTGAGTGTGCGGGCTTGTTGACGTTGTGACCGAGAGCGACGATAGGTGGTTTCGAGCGTGAGTGAATCGGTCATCAACGTGTCGGAGCTGACGCGCCGCTTCGGTACCAAGACGGCCCTGGCCTCGGTGAGCGTGTCCATGCCACGCGGGGCGGTCTACGGCCTCGTCGGCGCAAACGGCGCAGGCAAGACGACGCTCATCAAACATATTCTGGGCCTGCTACGGGCGCAAAGCGGCTCGGTGCGCGTCTTCGGCCTCGATCCCGTCGCCGATCCGGTCGCCGTCCTGTCGCGCATCGGCTACCTCTCCGAGGAAAACGACCTTCCCGGCTGGATGCGCGTTGACGAACTCATTCGCTACTCGCGCGCATTCTATCACGCGTGGGACGACGTGTATGCGGAAGAGCTGCGGCAGAAGTTCGACCTGGATCCCGTGGCGAAAATCAAGAACCTCTCCAAGGGGCAGAAGGCGCGGGCGGGACTGCTCATCGCATTGGCCCATCGGCCCGAATTATTGGTGCTGGATGAACCGTCGTCCGGCCTCGACCCCATCGTGCGCCGCGACATTCTCGGCGCCGTCATTCGCACCATCGCCGATGAGGGCCGCACGGTGCTCTTTTCGTCGCACTTGCTGGAGGAAGTGGAGCAGGTCGCCGATCACGTCACGATGATCAGCCAGGGCAGGATCGTCTTGAGCGCTCCGCTTGACACCATCAAGGAATCGCACGGCGGCGCGTCCCTCAATGAGATTTTCGTCGCACGCGTCGGGATGCCTGCAGCGCCGGCCGCCGAGGCGTAGGTCATGCGGTCCCCCGCCCTCGCGATCGGCTGGGAGTTTCGGAAGCGGCATTCCTGGCCGCTGATCGCGATGGGCGCCTTCCTGTTTGGCCTGGCGGTCTTCAGGCTGGTGATGTTCGTGCCAGGGGAACCAATCACGGTGGTCCCCCCTGACGGCAGGGCGGCCGTGGTGATCGGGCCCCTATCGTGGGCGTTCTTCTACTACCTCGCGGTATTCAGTTTCGGCCTTTCCGGCGACCTCGGCGCGCGGCAATCGATCTTTCCCGCCCGCATGTTCTCGCTGCCGGTGAAGACTGCCGCACTGGTCGGGTGGCCGATGTTGTACGGCACGATGACCGTTGCCGCGCTCGTGTTCGCCGCGACCGTGCTCGCGAGGTGGCCTTGGGAGATTGATGTCCCACTGGTCGGGCCGGCGCTGTTCGCCGCAGCCTTTCTTGCGTGGACGCAGGCATTGATGTGGATGCCGTACGGCCTGCCGGCCGCGCGCCCGATCGTCACGGTGCTCTGGCTCGCCGTGTTCGATGCAGCCGTTCTGCTGGCGGCGCACTACAAAGTTTCCGAGCCGGTGATGCTGGCGATCCTCGCGCCGCAGATTCCCATCGCATATCTCGTCGCCCGCTACGCCGTCGCGCGGGCGCGTCGCGGCGATGTGCCCGATTGGCGACCGAGTTTCATGCGCACTGCGGCCGTCGCCGCTCCTGCGCCGCTCAGCCGCGCCGGATTTGGATCGCCCGCGCGCGCGCAGCTCTGGTTCGAATGGCGACGCCAGGGCCGGACGCTGCCGGCGCTCGTGGGCATTCTGTTGCCCTTCGAGCTGGCGCTGTTCTGGATAGCCCGCGACGCACCAGCGCTCTTGCTCGAACTGCTGTTGCTCGCGCTCATCACTCCACCGCTCGCGGCGAGTTTCGCGGCCGCGACCGTGAGCAAGGCAAATCCCGATGCGCGCGATTCCCACGCCATGTCACCCTTCATCGCGACGCGACCGCTCTCGAGCGCCGATCTCATCGCCGCAAAGCTGAAGATGGCGATCTGGAGCACGCTTGCCGCATGGCTGCTGGTCATCGTCGCCGTCCCGCTCGCACTTATATGGTCGGGCACGTGGCCGATGGTAGAGGTACGGGCCAGCCGGCTCGTCGAGATTGTGGGGATGCCCCGCACGATCGTCTTCGCGCTGCTCGTGCTCGCCGGGCTGATGGCGTCGACGTGGAAGCAGCTCGTGCAGAGCATGTACATCGGCCTGACCGGCCGCGAATGGATCAGCAGGTCCACCGTGATTGCCGTGTTGATGTTTGTCATGTTCATCGGACCCGTCGTGCAATGGATCGTCGACCACAACAGTGCGCGAGCGATGTTGTGGCACTCACTGCCTTTGATCCTCGCTGTGCTGGTCGCGCTCAAGATGCTCGCCGCTGCCGGGGTCGCCGCACGCCTCACGCGCAGCGGGTTGCTGAGTGATCGCACTCTGGTTGGCGGCGCCGCAACCTGGGTCGCGGTGGTGTTCGCGCTCTACGGTGTGCTCGCGTGGCTGGTGTCCGGGCCGCTCATTCCGCAATACTGTCTCGTGTTGCTCGCGATCCTGGCCGTCCCGCTTGCGCGCGTATCCGCGGCTCCGCTGGCGCTTGCGTGGAACCGGCACCGGTGACCGTGACGACCGTTCGCGACGACCAGCGTCGCCGGAAGGGAGTCATCGGCGCCGTGCTGGTGCTCATCGGGCTGCCGGTCGTGCTGGCCCTGGTGGAGGCCGTGTCGTTCTACGCGACCAATCGAAGCAACGGCACGATCGTGTCCTCGGGGATCGAGCGCGAATATCTGCTGTACGTCCCAAGCAGCTACGACCGTACCAAGCCGACGCCGCTGGTCATCAGCTTGCACGGGGGTGCAATGTGGCCAGCCGCTCAAAGGGAAGTAGATCGGTGGGACCGGGTCGCCGACGAGCACGGATTCATTGTGGTCTACCCGTCCGGTGTGAGCGGGCGCGGGCCCAGGGCCTGGCGTGCAAGCGGCGGACCCGGCTCGATACGGGAAGTCCGGTTCATTTCGGAACTGATCGACACGCTGCGGGCGAGCTACAACATCGACTCGACTATGGTCTATGCGAACGGACTGTCCAACGGCGGAGGCATGTCGTTTGTGCTCTCGTGCACGCTTTCAGACCGGATCGCGGCGGTTGGGGTGGTGGGGACAGCGATCTTCCTGCCGTGGAGTGCGTGTACGGACCGGCGAGCGGTGCCAATGATTGCGTTTCACGGGACAGCCGATAGCGCTGCTCGGTACCACGGCGGCAAGTCATGGGTAGCCCCCGGAACATTTCCGGACATCCCGAGATGGGTGGCGCGCTGGGCCGCGAGAAATCGGTGCTCGCCGGAGCCCGTTGATTCTGCGGTGGCGGTGGACGTCATTCGTCGCGCGTACACGCGTTGCGCCGACAGCGCAGCCGTGGTGCTCTACACCATCCTGGAGGGAGGCCACACCTGGCCCGGCGGAAAGCCAATGCCGGAGTGGTTCGTCGGGATCACCACGAACAGCATCGACGCGTCGAGCCTGATGTGGGCGTTCTTTCGTGAGCGTCGGCTTCGGGAGGCGCAGACCGCGGCGCGGCTCAAGTGAGGTGGCGCCCGGAGGTTGGTGCTGTGACGATCACCCGGGTGCCGTTGTGTTGACCGCGACGTGGTCCTCCGAGGTGGCGGCAAGCGTGACGCCTGCCGAGCCTGGGGTGGAGCAGCTAAGTTAAGACCCATACACACTCTGGCCCCTCGTCCAATGGCAGGACTCCGGACTTTGGATCCGGTAATGAAGGTTCGAATCCTTCGGGGCCAATTCCCGACAACCCAACTCGAAAGACCACGCGTGACCGCGTTCAATGATCTCCCGGAGTTCATCCTCGGCCCGCTCGCGGCCCGTTCCGATACCGATTGGTACCAAGCGCCGCCGGGCAAGTGGTGCGCCGCCCAGATCGTGCACCACCTCGCCGTCGGGATCGAAGGGAGCGGCCGCGCTTTCGAGTCACGGGCGGACAAACCAGCCATGGCGCGCCGCCCGCGCAGCATCTTCGCCCGCATCGGGCACTTGCTCATCATGAACGTGGGATGGTTCCCGCCCGGGAGGAAAGCTCCGTCGCAGTCGCTGCCGGCGGAACGTCCCGAGCGGGCGGCGGTCCAGCAGCAGTTTACCGAGGGCGTGCAGCGCTTCCTCGACCTGGAGCGCCGCCTCCTCCCAACGCGGTCCGCCGACCTGTTCGTGAAACACCCCGTCCTCGGCGACCTGACCCTCGAGGAGTGGATGCGCTTCCACGTGCGGCACGCGGCGCATCACGTCAAGCAGATCCGCGAGCGGCTCGCCTCCTAGGAACACCCGCTTGCGGTTAAGGGTGGCGGGCGGTAACTCTGTCGCCGCAACCCCCTCCTCAGGAGCGACTCATGCGTATCACTCGTTTTGCGGCACTTGGGATGGTGTTCGCCACCCTTGCCGCATGCCAACAGGCGCCCAAGCCGCTTTCGCCAGCCGACGAAGCCGCCATCCGCGCCGCCGACTCATCGTTTGCGGTCGCCTTCAACGCCGTCAACGTCGAAGGCATGACGAGCCTGTACGCCGCGGACGCGGTGATCCAGCCGCCCAACATGCCCGAGGCCGCCGGCACCGAAGCGATCCGGCAGCTGTGGACCGGCATGACCTCCCAGACGACGGCAAACCTCACGCTGACCCCGGGCAGGATCAGCGGTGAGGGGAACATGGCCCTTCTCCTCGGCTCCTATCACCTGGTGCTGACGATGAAGGACACCACCCAGGCCGCCCCGCCTCCGGAGGACGGGAAGTATCTGATCGTCACCATGCGGCAGGCCGACGGGTCGTGGAAGATCGTGGCAGACAGCTGGAGCCCGAACGCGGCGCCCGCCGCGCCCGCTCCCGCGCCGGCGCGACGTCGCTAGTACCCGGGCCGGCAGGCACTCCAGGACGCCAGGTGGCGCACTAGAGGCCACTTGGCGTCTTGCCGTCTTCTGACTATTTTTCTGGGCTTTTATGGCCGACGTTTCGCTGTCTAAGAGCCAGCTCATGCTGCTCGCGGGGACCGCGAACCGGCCCCTCGCCGAGGAGATCGCTGCCGACCTGAAGCAGCCGCTCTGCCAGGTCACGACGCGGCGCTTCGCCGACGGCGAGTTGTTCGTGAAGATCGACGAGAACGTGCGCGGGCGGGACGTCTACATCATCCAGCCCACGAACCCGCCCGCGGAGCACCTGCTGGAGCTGCTGCTCCTCATCGATGCGGCGCGGCGGGCGAGCGCGGCGCGGATCACCGCGGTGATCCCGTACTACGGCTACGGGCGGCAGGACCGGAAGGACCAGCCGCGGGTGGCCATCAGCGCCAAGCTCATGGCGAACCTGGTGAGCACCGCCGGAGCGGACCGGGTGCTGGCGATGGACTTCCATTCGCACCAGCTCCAGGGGTTCTTCGACATCCCGGTGGACCACCTGTACGCCGCGACGGTGCTGACCGCGCACTACCGGCAGAAGCGGCTCCACGACCCGGTGGTCGTGGCGCCCGATGTCGGCTCGGCCAAGATGGCGCGCGGGTTCGCCAAGCGACTGAACGCGTCGCTGGCGATCATCGACAAGCGACGCCCGTCGGCGAACATCGCCGAGGTCGTGAACGTGGTCGGCGAGGTCGAGGGCAGTGACTGCCTCATCCCCGACGACCTGATCGACACCGCGGGCACGGTCTCGGAAGCGGCGAAGGCGCTGAAGCGCCTGGGGGCGCGCAACATCTACGTCTGCGCGACCCACGCGCTGCTCTCGGGCCCCGCGGTCGAGCGCCTCAGCGAGGCGCCCATCACGGAGGTTGCGGTCACCAACACGATCGCCCTGCCGGACAGCCGGAAGTTCGAGCGGCTGGTGGTGCTCTCGGTGGGCAGCCTGCTGGCGCACGCGATCGCGAATACGCATCGGGATAAGAGCGTGAGTTCGTTGTTCGACTAAGAAAGGGAGCGGGGAGCGGCTCCCCAACGACACCCCAGCGCAGGCAGCGCCGAGAACTCCAGAGGATTCCATGGCTACAGTAGTCCAGCTCACCGCCGAACCACGCACCGCCGCCCGCAAGAAGGGCGCGAAGGCGCTTCGGAACGCCGGCAAGGTCCCGGCCGTCATCTACGG